>JBGOSR010000043.1:0-13876 GCA_041476065.1 Gaiellaceae bacterium | reverse complement strand
ATTGGATTCGTCATGAGAAGGAGGCCTGGGCAGGCCTTGCGTGATGCTAGCGGATCGAGATTCGGCTCAGGGGCCAATAGGTGGCGATCAGCGGGCCGATCAGGTTCATTCGAGGCAGAGGCACCATTGCCGTGAGTCGCGGGAAGCCGACCGGTTGTCGCCGAGCACGACACAGCGCTTTCGCCAATCACGCATTGGTCAGCGGAAGCCGATGCGCTTCGGCGGCCAATAGGTGGCGAACACCGGCCCGACGAGGTTCTTGCGCGGCACGGTGCCCCAGCGGCGCGAGTCGCACGAGGAGGACCTGTTGTCTCCGAGCATCACGTACTGACCCGGCGGGACCGTCTTCTCGGGAATCGTATCCGCGTCCCGGCGTGCCGGCTCGATGTAGGGCTCGTTCAGCTTCTCTCCGTTGATGTAGATGTAGCCGTCCTGCTCGCGCCAGCGGTCGCCGGGGAGCGCGATCAGGCGCTTGACGAAGGTTTCGCCCCCGTTCCCACTCGAGTCGTTGCACGCGATCTGGGCCGCTGGGGGAGTCTTGAAGACGACGATCTCGCCCCGGTGCGGATCGCGGAAGCGGTAGATGAACCGGTTTGCAAGCACCCGGTCGGAGAACTGCGCCGTGCAGCCGGCGTCCGGCCGGGCGCAATGCAGGGTCGGTTCCATCGACGAAGACGGGATCCGATACGGATTGACCACGTAGGCCTTGATCGCGAGCACGATCGCGACCGCCCCCAGGATCGTCACCGCCCAGTCGATGGCGATGCGCCACTGGCGCGGCAGGCCGTGCGTGAGAGCGTCGATCGGGTTTCTCAGCTGACGGTCCTCGCGCGGCTCTGCTCGCGGCGCCACTCGGCGATGCGCCCGTGGTCTCCCGAGAGAAGCACGTCGGGCACGCTCCAGCCCCGGAACTCCGCGGGCCGGGTGTAATGCGGATACTCGAGCCCTCCCTCGAGCTCGTCGGAGAAGCTCTCCTCGAGACCGGACTGCTCGCTCCCGAGCGCACCGGGAAGGCGACGTGCGATCGCGTCCAACAGCACCATCGCCGGCAGCTCGCCGCCGGAGAGCACATACGGGCCGATCGAGACCGAGTCGGTCGCAAGATGCTCGACGATGCGCTCGTCGTAGCCCTCGAAGCGCGCCGAGAGGAGGGTCAGCTCCGTCTCGGCGGCGAGCTCTTCGACCAACTGTTGATCCAGCTGGCGTCCCTGTGGCGTCAGCGCGACCACCCGGTGCTCGGGAGGCCCGCCGTAGACCGCGTCGAGCGCGGCGGCGGCGACGTCGACCCGCAGGACCATGCCCGCACCGCCGCCGTAGGGCTCGTCGTCCACCTGACCCGCCTTGAGCGGTGTCGTATCGCGGTAGTTGAGCAGCCGGAGCTCGAGCTCCGTGCCGAGCACGGACGCGAGCGGGCGCTGTTCGGTGAGCCAGGCAAACGCATGTGGGATGAGCGTGAAGACATCGATACGCAGGGTGACTGAGGTTAGCTATCCGGGCGCGAAGCCGGGCTGCACAAGGATTCGACCTGCGGCGAGATCGACCTCCTGCACGCACGCGTCGACGAGTGGCAGCGCGAGGCCGGTGTCGAGCTCGAGGACGTCGTTTGCGGGGTTCGTGGAGATCTCGACGACGCGCCCGAGCATCGCGCCTCCAATCTCGTGCACGTCGAGGCCGACCAGCTGAAATGCGTAGTACGAGCCTTCTTCCGGTACGGGGAGATCGTGGCGCTCGACCTCGATCTCGGCGCCCCGCTCCGCCTCGCGGTCGAGCCGGATCACGCGTCTCCCGCCCGAGCGCTTCGACTCCACGACCTCGGCGGGCTGCCCACCGACGAGAACCGTCGCGCCAACGGCGTAGCGCTCAGGGTCCTCGCTCGCGTTCTCGACCACGAATGCACCCGCAAGGCCATGCGGCCGTCCGACTCTGCCGACCGTGACGAGATCAGCCACCGAAAGCCGCCAGCGCTTCCTCGCGGGACGGCACGACAAGCACATTCTCGGCGGCAAGCTCCTCGGCCCTCGGGTGGCCGGACGCCCGGGTCTCGGCAGCTGCGCGCTCGAGGTCGTACTCCGTGCGGCGGAGCTCCACGTCCTCATCGAGGATCGCCCAGTAGGCACCGGGGCGCCCCTCGTAGGGCCTTCCCACACTTCCCGCGTTCACGAAGCGAATCGAGCCGACCGTCCGGTCGAGCTGCATGTGCGTGTGCCCTGCCACAACGCGAGCTTGCTCGACTCCCGAGAGCAGATCGGCGAGCCGGTCGTCCGTTGTCAGCTCGGTGACGCACGTCTCGTCGCCCTCCGGGGTCGCGTGGACGTAGAGCGTGTCGTCGAGGATCGCCGAGAAGTCGAGATTCGTCAGCCACGCAATGTGCTCGTCGTCGAGCTGCTGCTTGATCCAGAGCCGGCCCGCCTCCCCTTCCGGGTTCGCCGGAGTCTCGAGCCGGTCGGCGTTTCCCCGCACGAAGACGGCGTCGTCGACCGAGCGGACGAGCTCGATCGTCTCCCGCGGCATCGGCCCCGCGGCGATGTCGCCGCCGAACACGACCGCGTCCACGCGTTCGCGCTCAGCCTCGGCGAGGACTGCCTCCAGGGCCGGGAGGTTGCCGTGGATGTCGTAGAGCGCCGCGACGCGCAACGAGTTACTCCAGGATCTCGAGCACGACGCGGTTGTGCGAGCGCGCGCCGCTTGCGCGCACGATCGCGCGCAGCGCCCGCGCGATACGGCCCTGGCGGCCGATCACCTTGCCCACGTCGTCCTTCGCGACACGCAACTGCAGGACCGTCGTGCCCTCGCGCTGCACCTCCTCGACCTCGACCGCGTCGGGGTCATCGACCAGATGCCGCGCCAGGTGCGCGAGGAGCTCAGCCAACGACGTTCGCCTTCTTCAGGAGCCTCGAAACGGTATTGGAAGGCGTCGCGCCCTTGGCGATCCACTCCTTCACCTTCTCCTCGTCGAACTCGATCAGCGAGGGATCCAGCTGTGGGTTGTAGCGCCCGACGATCTCGATGAACTTGCCGTCGCGCGGCGAGCGCGAGTCCGCCACGACGACGCGGTAGATCGGGTTCTTCTTCGACCCGACGCGGGTCAACCTCATGCGTACTGCCAAATCATCTCCTTTGTTGTTGCTGTGCTTGTTGGAGCAATTCCGGTGGGAGCCCAGGCATCTTCAGCATGGGTGAACCCGTGGTTCCCCCATGAGCCCCCTCCTTTGCTCCATCCATTGGCCAAACATTACTTGGGCTGCGCTGGGCAAAGCCCGGCTCCGCCCGCGGATCAGTCTCGCGCCGTCCATCAACGGCGGCGACCTTGCTGCTGCGCCTGCGCGAGAAGCTCCGGCGGAAGCCCTGGCACCTTCCCTTTCTTCATTTGTTTCATCATCTTCTGCATCTGCTTTCGCGCGGACAGCAGCTGGTTGACCTGCTGGATCGTCGTCCCGCTGCCCGCCGCGATGCGCTTCCTGCGCGAACCGTCGATCAGGTGCGGCATGCGCCGTTCCTTCGGTGTCATCGAGAGGACGATCGCCTCCACGCGGGACATGTCCTTCTCGTTCACGTCCAGCCCCTGGAGCTGCTTGCCCAGGCCCGGAATCATCGAGAGCACGCCTTTCAGCGGGCCCATGCGCCGCAGCATCTTGTAGCTCGTGAGGAAGTCGTCGAACGTGAACTCACCGGCGAGCATCTGCTGCTCGAGCCGCGCCTGCTCGTCCTCCTCGACCGCCTCTTCCGCCTTCTCGATCAGCGTCAGGACGTCGCCCATCCCGAGGATGCGCGAGGCCATTCGGTCAGGATGGAAGTACTCGAGCTGGTCGAGCTTCTCGCCTACCGACGCGAGCTTGACCGGCTTCCCGGTGACGGCACGCACCGAGAGCGCCGCGCCGCCGCGGGCGTCGCCGTCGAGCTTCGTCAGGACGACGCCGTCGAACGCGACGCGCTCGTGGAACGCCTCGGCGACAGAGACAGCCTCCTGCCCCGTCATCGCGTCCAGCACGAGCAGGACGTTTGTCGGCTTCGCCGCTTTGCGCACCGCCGCGAGCTCCTCCATCAGCGCTTCGTCGACGTGGAGCCGCCCCGCGGTGTCGAGGATGACCACGTCGCGCCCCTGGGTTCGGGCCTGCTCGATCCCCTGGGTCGCCGCAGCGACAGGGTCGCCGGCGGTGTAAACAGGGATCTGGAGCTCCCGCCCCAGCTGCTCGAGCTGTTCGACAGCTGCTGGACGCTCCAGATCGGCGGCGACGAGTGCCGGGGCATGCCCTTCCTTGCGCAGCAGCAGCGCGAGCTTCGCGGCCGCCGTCGTCTTGCCCGAGCCCTGGAGCCCGGCGAGGAGGATCACCGTTGGCGGCTTGCTCGCGAAGGCGAGCTTGGAGTCGCCGGTGCCCATGAGCGTGGTCAGCTCGTCGTGGACGATCCGGACGACCTCCTGGCCCGGCGTGAGGCTCTTCGTCACATCGGCGCCGAGCGAGCGCGCCTTCACGCGGGCGACGAAGTCCTTCACGACCTTGAAGTTGACGTCCGCCTCGAGCAGCGCGAGCCGGATCTCGCGCATCGCGCGCGAGACCGAGTCCTCGTCGAGGCGCCCGCGGCCCCGGACGTCGTTCAGTGCGGCCTGAAGCCTGTCTGAGAGGGCGTCGAACACCGCCTCAGTGTACTCAGGGCACTCTCAGCTCTCGGGGCGCCGAAGCGACCGTCGTACACTCGCCACATGGCCGTTTTGCGCAAGACCGTGACGGTCCTGTTCTGCGACGTTGCCGACTCGACTCCCCTCGGCGAGCGGCTCGACCCAGAAGTCCTGCAGCGGGTGATGGCGCGCTACTTCGAGGAGACGAGCACCGTCCTCGAGCGGCACGGCGGCACGGTCGAGAAGTTCATCGGCGACGCGGTGATGGCGGTCTTCGGCATCCCGACCACGCACGACGACGACGCGCTGCGAGCTGTGCGCGCCGCCACGGAAATGCGCACCGCCCTCGCCGAGCTGAACGACGAGCTGCGCCGCGACTTCGGCGTCGAGCTCTCCGTCCGAACCGGCATCAACACCGGAGAGGTCGTCGCAGGCGATCCCGCTGCCGGCCAGGGCTTCGCGACGGGTCACGCAGTCGTCGTCGCCGAACGGCTCGAGAAGGCCGCGCGGGGCGGCGAGATCCTGATCGGCGAGACGACGAGGCAGCTCGTGGAGAACGCGGCCCTCGTCGAGCCCGTCTCGCCGCTGAAGCTGAAAGGGAAGACGGACGCCGTCGAGGCCTGGCAACTGATCGGCGTCCTCGAGGGCGCGCCGTCGTTCGCACGCCGGCTCGACGCGCCGATGGTCGGCAGGGGGCTCGAGCTCGCGCAACTCCGGAGCGCGTTCGACGATGCCGTGGACGAGCGCGCCTGCCGACTGATCACCGTCCTCGGCCCGGCGGGAATCGGGAAGTCCAGACTGGCCAACGAGTTGCTGAGCAACGTCGGGGAGGAAGCATCCGTGCTCGTCGGCCGCTGCCTTCCCTACGGCGAGGGGATCACGTACTGGCCGCTGCGCGACGTCGTTCGCGAAGCCGCCGGCGAGCTCACGGTTCCGCAAATCGAAGAGCTGCTCGAGGGAGAAGAAGACGCGGGCCGCATCGCAGAGCGCGTCGCCGGAGCGATCGGGATCGGCGAGGCGGGCGGCGCCGCGGACGAGACGCTCTGGGCGGTGCGCCGTCTCTTCGAGCGACTGTCCCGCGATCGCCCGCTGATCGTCGGCTTCGACGACCTCCAGTGGGCTGAGCCGACGTTTCTCGACCTCATCGAGTACCTCGTCGGCTGGAGCAGGGACGCGCCGATCCTCGTCGTCTGTCTCGCGCGGCCCGAGTTGCTCGACAAGCACCCGACCTGGCTCACGGTCACGCCGAACGCGACCTCGATCACGCTCGAGGCCCTCTCCGAAGACGAGGCGGAGTCGCTGCTCGAGCTCCTGCGGGGCGAGGCCGAGCTCAGCGCCGACGTGCTGGCAAGGATCACCGAGGCGGCTGAGGGGAACCCGCTCTTCGTCGAGCAGATGCTCGCGATGATGACGAACGACGAGGCATCGGCAGACGAGATGCCGCCGTCGATCCACGCTTTGCTCGCAGCGCGGCTCGACCGCCTCGAGCCTGCCGAACGCGCCGCGATCGAACGGGCATCGGTGATCGGTCGGGACTTCTGGCGTGGAGCCGTCGCCGACCTCTCCCGGGCGGAGGACCGGGCCGCGGTGAGTGCGCGGCTGATGACGCTCGTCCGCAAGGACCTGATCGAGCCCTCCCGTTCGATCTTCCCCTGGGAAGACGGGTTCAGGTTCCGGCATGCGCTGATCCGTGACGCCGCATATCTCGCGATCCCGAAGGAAACCCGCGCCGACCTGCACGAGCGGTTCGCGAGCTGGCTCGAGCGAACAGCAGGCGAACGCGCAAACGAGCTCGAGGAGATCCTCGGCTACCACCTCGAGCAGGCGTTCCGCTATCGAGAGGAGCTCGGCCCGATCGGCGACGATGGCCGGAGGCTCGCGATCCGGGCGGGCGAGCGGCTGGCTGCCGCAGGCCGCCGTGCGATCGTGGCACGCAGCGACCTGGCCGCGGCGGTCAGCCTGCTGAGCCGGTCGACCGCGCTCCTTCCGGACGATCACCCACTACGCCGGGAGCTTCTGCCCGAGCTCGGCAGCGCGCTCATGCGTACCGGCGACTTCGCCCGCGCGGAAGGCGTCCTGGACGAGGCCCTCGAGTCAGCCGCTGCAGCAGGAGATCGCCGACTCGAGCTCCGCACGATCATCGAGCGTGAGTTCTTTCGGACCTTCACCCAGCCCGAGGGCTCCGCGCTCGACGACTCCGCCGTCGCCGAGCGGACGATCCCGCTGCTGGAGGAGCTCGGGGACGACCTCGGGCTAGCGAAGGCCTGGTGGCTCAAGAGCGAGCCCGACGTCAACGCCTGCCGGTGGGGCGCTCGGGCCGAAGCGCTCGAACGGGCTCTCGAGCATGCCCGCCGATCCGGGGACGCGGCCGAGGTCGCGACGATCACGTCCCTGCATGCGCAAGCGCTCTACTACGGCCCGACGCCTGTTCCCGACGCGATCGAGGAGTGCGAGCGGTACCTGGCGGAGCATCCGGAGAACCGCTCGCTGGAAGCTTCGGTCACCGGGGTCCTCGCAGGCCTGCGGGCGATGCAGGGTGACTTCACCCGGGCGCGAAGCCTGCGGGCGCGCTCGCGCGAGCTCCACGAAGAGCTCGGTCAGCGGCTCCGGATCGCCGCCACATTCACGATCCTGGCAGCCGAGATCGAAGAGCTGGCGGGACGTCCCGGCGAGGCAGCCTCGATGCTCCGTTGGGCTTACGACACCCTGTACGAGATGGGAGCGGCGAGCGCCACGGCGACAATCGCCGCGTTTCTCGCGGAGGCCCTCTGCCTCGACGGACGCTACGAAGAGGCCGAGGAGTTCTCGAGGATTAGCGCGGACGCTCCAGAAAGCGACGTCGTTACGCAAGTGCTCTGGCGCACGGCACGCGCAGGCGCAGTCGGCGAGCGCGATCGGAATACGGCCGAAGCGCTTGCGCGAGAGGCGCTTGCGAGAGCGCAGGCGACGGACTATCCCGATCTCGAGGCGCGGGCGCTCATCTCCCTGGCCAATGTCCTCGGCGAGGGCGAGGAGGCTTCACAGCTGAAGAAGAGCGCCCGTGACCTGTACGAGCGCAAGGGCAACCTGGCGGCAGCCACACGTCTTGCGATCGAGCCTCTCCCCCGGTCGTAGGATCCACGAGTATCGGGATCACCAGAAGAGAGAGGAGCGAACATGGAGAACGGCAAGCGCGAGCCGTCAAGCAAAGTGGAGGCATACCTCGGAATTTCTGAAGAAGGATTCAGGAGGGCCACGGAAGCTGCCGTCGAGGAGTACGAGGAGGCGCACGGGGGACCGCCACCCGAGCCGGTGACGCTGCGGGTGGTCGACATGTACGTCACCGTCCACAATCCGATTCGCGACTACCGCGTCGTGCTCAGTCCAGGGCCGTGAGATCGCGATGACGATTCCCGAACTGGAGCAGCCGACGCCTCCGCCGCAGCCGGATCCTCCGCCCATACCGGAGCCTGGTCCAGAGGAGCCGCCGGTCCCGGAGGAGCCGCCGACCGGCCCGGAACTCCCGCCGACGCCCGACCTTTCCGGTTAGTCTCGGCCGCCCAAGTCAGCGACAAAGGAGCGGGGAGACATGGCAACAGTCGCAAAGGTCGTGACGATCATCGGCTCGTCGCCGGAGAGCTTCGCGAAGGCAGCCGACGCGGCCGTTCAGGAGGCGTCGAAGACGATTCGCGGAATCACCGGCGCCCACGTGACGTCGATGAGCGCCGAAGTCACCGACGGCAAGATCAGCCAGTACCGGACGACGGTCGACATCGCGTTCGGGCTCGAGCGCTAGGAGAGAAGAGCGCGCGCGAAGTCGCGGGGGTCGAAGGGCCGCAGGTCCTCCACTCCCTCCCCCACGCCCACGAGCTTCACCGGTAGGCCGAGCTCGTGGGCGATGGCGAGCGCGACGCCGCCTTTTGCCGAGCCGTCGAGCTTCGTCAGCGCGACGCCCGTCACCTGGACGGCCTCTCCGAAGATCTGCGCCTGCCGTACGCCGTTCTGGCCGGTCGTCGCGTCGACGACGAGGAGCGTCTCGTGCGGCGCGCCCTCGAGCCTCCCTTCGATCACACGGCGGATCTTCTCGAGCTCCTCCATCAGGTTCACCTGCGTGTGCAGGCGCCCGGCCGTGTCGACGACGACGATGTCGCGCCCACGCGCCGAGGCCGCCTCGATCGCGTCGTAGGCCACGGCTGCGGGATCGCCGCCGCGCTCGGAGCCGACGAAGTCTGCGTTCGCCCGCTGCGCCCAGATCTCGAGCTGCTCCTCGGCGGCGGCGCGGAACGTGTCGGCTGCGGCGACGATCACCGAGCGGCCGTGTTCGTGCAGATGGAACGCGAGCTTGCCGATCGTCGTCGTCTTGCCAGTTCCGTTGACGCCCACGACGAGCACGACGCTCGGCCGCTCGTCAACGTTCAGCCTCCCCGGCTCGCCGAGCATCGATGCGGCCTCCTCGACGAGCGCCTCGGTGAGGTCGCCCACCTCGCCGCGGGCCTCGAGCCGCTGGACGAGCTCCGCTGTCGCCGGAACTCCCACGTCTGCGGCGATGAGCGCCTCTTCGAGCCGTTCCCAGGCAGCGTCGTCGGCGGGGTCGAACGCCGCGGCGGCGAGCTGCTCGGTGAGCGCGCGGCGGCTCTTCCCGAGCGAGTCGCGCAGGCGCCCGAAGAAGCCGGACTCCTCAGCGTCGCTCGAGGGCGCCGCATCCTTGTCGCCCAGAAGCTCAGCCCAGGATCGCATCGCCGCGCCACGATAGCCTCCGCTCATGGCGACGTGGGACGACGTAAGCAAGGAGCTAAGCGACGGATTATTCATCTCGCGGGTCGATACGGACGATTGGGAGCACGACGAGGAGACAGGCGGTCTCGTCCACCTGCTTCGTTCCGACGAGACCATCCAGGCAGGGCTCTGGAAGCCGGGAGCGGTTGCCGGGAGAGTCATTGAAATACAGCTTGTCGCCGACGAAGCCCTGCTCGTCCTCGATGGCAGCGGGGAGCTTCAAGTCAACGACGGGCCTACCTTGGAACTCGCACCCGGGGACATGGTCTCGCTGAAGAAGGGAGCGCGGACGAAATGGGTCGTCAACGGGGCCTTCAGGGAGTTCTGGGTCTACACCTGAATCCTTGACGCTTGACGAGCCGGCCTAAAGCCCCAAGCGGCATCACTCGCAGCGTTTTACCAATCCCTCAGCTACGCGGCGACGGCGTCTTCGCGCGGAAGGCGCCGCGACACGATCTGCGAGACACCGTCGGCGCCCATCGTCACGCCGTAGAGAACGTCCGCGGCCTCCATCGTCTTCTTCTGATGCGTGATGACGATGAACTGGGCCCGCTCCGAGTAGCGGCGCAGGAGTTCGACGAAGCGGCCGATGTTTGCGTCGTCGAGCGCGGCCTCGACCTCGTCGAGGAGGTAGAACGGGTGCGGCTTGGCGAGGAAGAGCGCGAACAGGAACGAGATCGCGCCGAGCGCTTTCTCGCCGCCAGAGAGCAGCGAGAGCCGGGTCACCTTCTTGCCGGCAGGCCTGAGCTCGATCTCGATCCCGGGCTCGGTGCCCTCGTCTTCGCCCTCGAGCTCCGGCTCGGTCAGGCGGAGGCGGCCCTCGCCGCCCGGGAAGAGCGTCGACGCGACGTCCTCGAAGTGGTCGCGGACCGCGCTGAACGTCTCTTCGAACCGCCGCTCAACGGTTTCGATCAGCTCGTCCCTGAGGTTCTGCAGCTCCGTCAGGCTCTTCTCGAGATCGGCGCGCTGGTCGCGGAGCTCGGTGAGGCGCTCCTTCTCGCGGTCGTATTCCTCCTTGGCGAGCGGATTGACGCTGCCGAGGGACTCGCGGCGGCGCTCCAGGCGCTCGAGCTTCGTCCGGAGCTCCTCCGGGTCGTCGCCCTCGGCCGGCTCGGCCGCAGCTTCCTCGATCCGCCGGTTGAGCTCCTTCGCCTCCGCGGCGAGCGTCGCCAGCTCGACGTCGACCGCCGAGGCACGCTCCCCCGCCTCGGCCGCGGTCCGCCGGACCTCCGCCTCGTTGGCGCCGAGCTCGCGAAGCTCTTCTCCCAGCTCGCGGGCGCGCTCGGACCGGGCATCCGCCCGCGCGCCGAGGCTCGGCTCGAAGCGGGACGCGAGCTTGGCGGCCTCGGCAAGAGTTGCCGCGAGCCGCTCGGCCGCCTCGGCGAGGCTCGAGTCGGGTGCGGCGGGAACCGTGGCAGCGCGCTCAGCCGCGTCGGCGAGCTCCTGAATCTCGCTCTCGAGGGCTCGCCGGCGGGCTTCCAGCTCGAGCAGCACCGCCTCCGCAGCCTCGCCCGCGTACCAGAGCTCTCCGCGCTCCGGGTCGTACGCGAATCCCTCGCGGGTGACCGAGAGCTCCTTCGCCTCGAGAAGACGTCCCTTGGACACGATCGGCGCATCCGGCGTCGCGCCGCCGATGACGACACCGAGATTCCCGAGACCCGCGGCACGTGCCTGCTCGAGCAGCTCGAGGCCGGTCGCCGCGTCGGGGACGAGCACGGCTGCGGCGCGCCAGGCGAGTGCCGCGGCAACCGCTCGCTCGTCTCCCTCGCCGACCTCTAGCGACGAGAGCACCAGCCGCTCACCCTGGTCCGCAAGTGCTCGAGCGGCGGGTGGCAGGCCCTCGAGCTCGACGAGAGTCCTTTCGAGCGCCCCGAGCCGCTCACGGCCGAGGCGCCCCTCTTCGAGCAGCCGTTCACGTTCCGGCGAGCGAAGTGTCGGTGGATCGGCACGTAGCCGCTCGGCAAGCGCCTGCGCGCTCTCGCGCCTGAGCTCGAGCCGCTCCGCGGCGCTCTTGAGCCGGTACAGGCCTGCAGTCGCCTCCTCGCGGCTGCCCGCGGCTCCCACGAGCTCGCCTTCGACGCGGTCGCGCTCGCGCAGCAGCGCCTCGAGCTCCTTCGCGGTCCGGTTGCGCGCAAGGTTCGCGGCCTCACGCCGCTCATCGGCGGTCGCACGACGTTCGTCGACCGCGGCCAGCTCGAGCTGAGCGATCCGCGCTCTGACGGCTCCGATCTCGCCGCGGAGCTTCTCGGCCCGCTCGGCGGCGGTCGCCTGAAGCGCCAGCGGCCGCAGGCGCTTCTTGACCTCGGTCTCGAGATCGCGGGCACGGGCGACGTCGGTCGCAACCCGCGCCAGCTTCAGCTCTGCCCGGTGCCTGCGGCTCTTGAAGCGGCCCAGCCCCGCGGCCTCCTCGACGAGCCTGCGCCGCTCCTCTGGCTTGCTGCCCAGGATCTCCTCGACGCGGCCCTGGCTGATGATGGAGCCCATCGCCCCGCCGAGCCCGACGTCCGCGAGGAGCTCGACGAGATCCGTGCGGCGCACCGGCGCGCGGTTGACCAGGTACTGCCCCTCGCCCCCGCGGTGCAGACGGCGCACGAACGAGACCTCCGCGAACGGGAGCTCCACGAGCGCGCCGTCCTCGTTGTCGAACAGGAGCTCGACCTCGCAGAAATCGGCCGGCGGCCGGTCCTTGCCGCCCGCGAAGAGCACGTCGTCGGGCTTCTCCGCCCGCAGCTCGCTCGGAGCGAGGCTCCCGGCGGCCCAGAGCAGCGCGTCGGAGACGTTCGACTTGCCGGAGCCGTTCGGCCCGACGACGACGGCGACTCCTTGCTCGAGCCGAACCTCGACAGGGTCCGGAAACGACTTGAAGCCGCGCAGCTTGATCGCTCGCAGGTGCACGCGAGCTGAAGTTTGACGGGGCGCTAGGACGTCAGCGGCGGCGGAAGTACGGCACGCAGAACACGTTGGAGCAGTGCGCGACCCGAAGGTCGCCGTTCGTGTCGTCCTGATAGCTGATCAGGGGCAGCCCATCTGCTCCGATCGTCACCGACGTGTACACACCGGTGGCCCCTGAGCTGTCGACCGCCGCAATGGCCGCGCCGGAGCACGCCGGGTTCAAACAATGCGCCGCCCTAAGATCGCCGTTGGTCGAATCGAAGTAGCTGACCAAGGCGAGGCCGTCAGCTCCGACCGTTATCGAGTTGAACCGTCCCACGTCACCTGTGCTGTCGAGCGCACCGGTCGCCGCCGAGGAGCAGGCGATATTCGAACAATGGGCGGCGTGGAGTGCCTGGGTTACCTCGTTCCGATAGCTGATGATGCCGAGACCGTCGGAGCCGAGGGTCGCCGACGTTCCAGAAACAGCCGAATTGTCCAGAGTCGCAGTCGTCGCCGACGCGCACGCGACATTGAGGCAGTGTGCCGCCTGGAGACCTGACCCTCCGGAATAGGCGATTAGACCCAACCCGTCCGCACCGATCGTGATGGACGTGTAGCCGACGACCCCGCCGTCGAGGGTCGCCGTCGTCGCCGCGCTGCATGGGACGTTCGAGCAGTGAGCCACGCTGAGGTCGTTGGCCGATGCGTCCAGGTAGCTGATCAGCCCGAGCCCGTCGACGCCGATCGTGATCGAGGTGTCGTGGCCGACGTCGCCAGAGGTGTCGACTGCGGCGGTCGTCGACGAGGAGCAGGCAACGTCAGAGCAGTGCGCGACCTTGAGATCCTGGCTCGAAGAATCGAAGTAGCTGATCAAGCCGAGCCCGTCGGAGCCGGTCGTGATCGAGCTGAATTGACCCGCCTGTGAAGCGACAACGGACGCTGTCGCCGCGCTACAGGCGACATTCGTGCAGTGGGCGACCTTGAGCGTGCCGTTGGTCAAGTCTCTGTAGCTGACCAAACCAAGGCCGTCGGCGCCGATCGTCACCGACGTCTCCTGACCGACCAGGCCTGTGCTGTCGAGAGTGCTGAGAACGAACCCGGGCCGGTCGAGACCGACGCCCGGCGTGCCGGCTGGGCCTTGAGCGCCTTGCGCACCGGTCGCACCAGGCGCTCCCAGGAAACCTCTGTAGCCACGCGGGCCCCGAAGCCCGCGTTTCCCCCTAGGGCCGCGGGGGCCTCTCGCCGCTGCTGCCGTCTTTGCCTTCGCCGAGACGCGCTTGGATGTGGCACCGGTCCCGAGTGGCGTGGTCACGAGCGCGACCGCGAGCGCGGTGAGGCCCGCGAGCGCGACTGACTTTCCAACCCCCTTCCTCATGCTCGGAGAAACGTAGCGCGCTCGCGGCGCGGAGCCTAGACCGCGGGGAGCCTCGCGAGGGCCTCGCGGGCCGCTTCCTGCTCGGCCGCCTTCTTTGACGGGCCTTTCCCGACGCCTGCTTCCTCGCCGTCGATCACGGCGGCGCACGTGAACGTTCGGTCGTGCGGCGGCCCGTCCACGTCGAGGACCGAGTAGTTCACCGAGCGACCGAGCCGTGCGACTGCTTCCTGGAGCTCGGTCTTGTGGTCGACGTAGGT
>JBGOSR010000042.1:0-14265 GCA_041476065.1 Gaiellaceae bacterium | reverse complement strand
GCCGACGACTACGTCACGAACCCGTTCGACCGCGAAGAGCTGGTGGCCCGCGTGGAGGCGTTGCTTCGCCGAGCGCCGCGAGACGACGAGCCGGTCTCGTACACGGACTCGTTCATGCAGGTGGACTTCGTCCAGCGGACGGCGTCCGTGGAGGGGCATCAGGTTCCGTTGACCCGGCTCGAGTACAACGTGTTGGAGGCGTTCGTCCGGCACCCGAACCAGGTCCTCAGCCAGGAGCAGCTGCTCGCGCTCGCGTGGGACGAGCCGGACGCGGTCTCACGCGACCAGGTGAAGCTCTATGTCGGGTACCTCCGCCGGAAGCTCGGCAAGCGCGACGGCGAGTCGCCGATCGAAACGGTCCGTGGTTTCGGCTACCGGTTTCGGCCGGCGGGCCGCTGAGCCTCCGACGGACCGGGAGGGTCGAGGCGAAGCGCTTGCCCAGCTCCACCGCGAGCGCCGATGGCTCGAGACCAACCAGCAGCACCTGCTGCTGTAGTTGTCATTCCTCGTGGAGTGCGCTGCGGATCGCCGCGAGCAACTCCTCGTCGTCGATCGGCTTCTGGACGTAGGCCTGAGCGCCGGCGAGGAGGGCGCGCTGCCCCGTCGATGTCGGCTCGCGCGCGCTGACGACGATGACCGGAATGTGGGCGAGCGCCGGGAACGTGTTCAGCCGCTCCATGACGACGATGCCGTCGCCGCCCGGCAGGCCGAAGTCGAGCAGGATCAGGTCAGGCCGCTCCTCCCTTGCGACCGCGATCGCCGTAATCGCGTCCGCGGCGAAGGCGGTCTCGTAGCCGTTCGCTTCGAGGTGGATCTTGAGCAGCTGCCGCGTGTCCTGGTCGTCCTCGACTATCAGGATCTTCGGCATACCCGCGAGCGTAACTCCGTCGGCTACTCCTCGCGGAGCGCACTGCGGATCTCGCCGAGTAGCTCGCGCTCCAGCGACGAGCAACGTTTCCCTCGGCATGGGCGGGCTCGTCGGTCAGCCGGACCTTGGAAGGCGTGCCCTTAGTCGCGGAAAGTGCGAAGCACTTTGCGCGAGTCCCGGGCCCGTGGCCCGGGACCTAGTGGTCGGTGGGAGCGATGAGCCGAGGGCGAAGCAGGCGGTCGACGCGCTCCGTCAGGTCGCGGGCGTCGAACGGCTTCTTCACGTAGTCGTCCGCCCCCGAGGCGACCCCGCCCGCGACGTCGGTCGCCTGCGCCTTCGCGGTCAGGAGGATGACCGGCATGGAGCTCGTCGCTTCGTTGCGCCGTAGCTCCCGGGTGACCTCGAAGCCGTCGAGCCCCGGCATCATCACGTCGAGGACGGCGAGCACGGGGATGACTTCGAGAGCGAGCCGCAATGCCTCGTCGCCGGTGCGCGCCTGGACGACCTCGTAGCCAGCCCGTTCGAGGCGGAACGAGAGGAGCTGGAGAATGTCCTCGTCGTCGTCGGCGATGAGCACCAGCGGCCCATTGGCGGGCCTGGGCTCGATCACGCTGCTTCCTCGACCCCGCGGGCCTCGGCGGTCAGCGGCAGGTCGACGCGGAACGTGGTTCCTCGGCCTTCCTTGCTGTCGATCTTGATCTCGCCCTTGTGCGCTTCGACGATCGCTTTCACGATCGCCAGCCCCAGGCCTGTGCCCGGGATCGCCCGGTCCTCGGCGCCCGAGGAGCGGAAGAAGCGCTCGAAAAGGCGCGGCTGGTCCGCGATGGGGATGCCGATGCCCGTGTCCGCGACCTCGAGGGAGACGTGGTCGCCGTCCAGCTTCGTGCTGATTTCGACCATCCCGCCCTCGGGCGTGAACTTGAGGGCGTTCGAGACGAGGTTGTCGAGCACCTGGGCCAAGCGACCCCGGTCGCCGACGAGGGCGGGCACCGCCTCCGCGTTGAGGACGAGGTCGATGGACTTGTCAGCGGCGGCGGGAGCCGCTTCTTCGACGCAGTCGGCGGCAAGACTCGCCAGGTCGACCTTCCCCTGCTCGAGCGACAGACGACCTGCATCCGCCTGCGCGACGAAGAGCAGGTCGCCCACGAGCCGCAGAAGCCGGCCGGAGTTCCGTTCGACGGCCTCCAGGAAGCGGCGCTGCTCGGGGTTCAGGTCACCGGCCTCCTCGTCGAGCACGAGGTCGAGATACCCGCGGATCGAGGTCAGGGGCGTGCGCAGCTCGTGGGACACGAGTGAGAGGAACTCGTCCTTCAGGCGGTCGAGCTCACGAAGGCGCTGGTTCTGCTCGGCCATCGCGCGTCGAGCCGCTTCGGCCTCGTTCCTCGCCTCCTGCGCCGTTGCGAGGGAGCGCTCGAGGGTCGCTGCCTGCTGGACGAGACGGCGGTTGCGCACTTCGACTGCGGCTATCACCCGGCGCAAGACGGGCACGAGCGTGGCGCCGAGCACGATCAGAGCGAGCAGCAGGAAGCCTGCGACCGGCAAGACGGTGCTCCTGGCATGGTCGGCGACCCGGGTCTTGTAATCCTGGTAGAGCTCGAACACTCCGAGTGGAGTCGCATTGCTGCCCGCCGAGAGTACAGGTAGGTAGGTCTCGAGCACCTTCACCCGGTGACCGTCGATCGTGGTCGTGCCGACCGCGCGGACCTCGTGACCGCCGAACGCGGTTGCCACGTTTCCGCTTCCCCCGTGGGGCGACGTCCCGATGAGGCTGTGCTCCGTCGAGTAGCTGACCCGGCCGGTAGGGGCGATCAGGTTGACCCGCTTGATTCCCTCGCTTTGGACGGCCCTGAGGAAGAGGGTGTCGAGCTCTCCGCGGCGTTTGCCGGTGACGGGCTGGTCGAAGTCGGCCCGGGTGACCCGGTCGCGCAGGAGAATGTCTGCGAGAAAGTGCGCGCGCCCGGCGGCCTGGCTTTCGGCCTGGTCTGTAGCCCGCTGATCCACGAACCAGAGGATCGCGCCCGCGGCGAACAGAAGCGCGGCCGCCGTGTAGCAGGCGATCCGAAGTGTCAGTCGAGGTGGTTTGCCGGCCATATTGTGTTCTCGCGCGCGCGAGGACCTAATCGGCCCATCGGCAAATGGGGGCCTCATGTTGAGGGACGCGGACCCGCGCGCCAGTTGCGCTGGGCGCTGCCTATGCGATGGAAGAGTTGCGGACGGCGGCCGCTACGGCCTCGGTCGCAGTCGCAGCGCCGAGCTTGTCCTTGACCCTCGCCATGACCTTGCGCACGGTTGCGGTGGAGACGAAGAGGGTCTGACCGATCTCCTCGTACCGTTCTCCGCCGGCCAGCAGTCGAAGCACGTCTCGCTCGCGTCGCGTGAGCGGCGGCGCATCGTTCGGTGCGGCGAGGGTCGCGGCGAGCATCGCGTCGACGTAGGTCCCGCCTCTCGCGACGACCTGGATCGCGCGTAGGACCTCGGCGAGCGCCGCGTTCTTCATCAGGAAACCTCGCGCGCCCGCGTCGAGCGCCTCGACGACCTGGCCCGAGCTGCCGTAGCCGCTGAACAGGACGACCGCGGTCTCGGGAGCACAGCGCGCAGCGGTTCGTGTTACCTCGATCCCACTCATGCCCGGCATTCGGATGTCGAGCAGCGCGATCGCCGGCCGCAGCTCCTGGATCAGTCTGAGTGCGTCGTTTCCGTCCTTGGCGCGCCCCACGACCTCGAACCCGTTCCCGTCGAGGAACCTCGAGACGGCGGCGAGGATGCCCGGGTGATCGTCGGCGAGGAGGACCGTCGTTCGCTCACTCATGATGAGGCGACCGTCGCCAATGGTGGGGACGACTCGGCCGAGGCGCGGTTCCCGTACATGCCCTTCACCTCGAGCACCTCCTGAAGCGAATTGAAGAACACATCGAGCACCGCGGGATCGAACTGAGTGCCGCGCAGCAGGCGCATCTCCTCGACCGCAGCTTCGACCGTGAAGGCCGAGCGGTAGACCCGGTCGCTGGTCAACGCGTCGAAGACATCGGCCACAGCCGCGATCCGGCCTTCGACCGGAATGTTCTCTCCGGTCAGGCCACGCGGGTAGCCGTTGCCGTCAAAGTGCTCGTGGTGGGTCCAGGCAATGCTTGCCGCGAGGTCGAGCATCTCCCCGCCGGAGCCCGACAGCATGCGATGGCCGATCTCCGCGTGCGTCTCGACGATCTCGCGCTCCCCGGCGTCGAGGGGGCCCGGCTTCAGAAGGATGCGGTCCGGAATCGCGATCTTGCCGACGTCGTGCAACGGGCTTGCGAGGTAGAAGAGCTCGCACAACTCGCGATCGAGCCCGAGTCGCTGTGCAAGCAGATAGCAGAGGTGACTCATGCTCTCGATGTGCGGAGCCATGTCTCCGTCCCGGAACGCGGCGGCCCGCGAGAGGCGGGTGATCGTCTCCTTCTGGGACTGGCGGAGCTCTAGCTCGCTTCGGCGCAGGGCTTCAACGCTCGTCTCGAGCTCGGAGGTGCGCTCGCGGACCGCATTCTCGAGCGCCGTGCGGTGCTTGCGGCTCTCGAGCTCCAGGCGACGGCGACGGAGTGCGTTCGCGATGTTGATCAGGAGCTCGTTGTTGTAGAAGGGCTTGATGACGTAGCCGTAGGTGCCGAGCCCGAGCGCCTTCTCGGCGATCGTGGAGTCGTCGGCGCCTGTGACCATGATCGTGGCGGTCTCGGGGTGCTCGGCGGTGATGTGCTCGACGAGCTCGAGGCCGGTCTCGCCCGGCATGTTCAAGTCACACAGGGCGATTTCGAACGGCGCCCTGACGAGCGCTTCGCGGGCCTCGGCTCCGTTGACGGCCGACTCGCATCCGTAGCCGTGGCGTCCGAGCATGCGCGTCAGCATCGAGCGCACGGTCTCGTCGTCGTCCACGATCAAGATTCGCGGCTTGCTCGTGGCGGTCATGCCGCCACCGTTCGGTCGCGCTGGGGGCCGAGCACTTCGCGCACGCGGCGCTCGAGGTCCTCGGCGCCGAAGGGCTTCTGGATGAAAGCCATGCCCGCCTCGAGAACACCGCGGCGGATGACCGCGTCGTCCGTGTATCCGGACATGTAGAGGATCGAGATGTCGGGTCGGAGCGCCTGGATCTGCACGGCGAGCTCCCGTCCGCTCGTGCCGGGCATGACGAGGTCGCTCAGGAGCAAGTGGATCGTCTCGCCTTCCTCTTCGGCGAGTCGAACGGCCTCCTCGGCGCCGTCGGCGGTGAGGACCTGATAGCCCGACCGGCTCAGAATGTTGCGGACGATCCGCTGAACATGCGGGTCGTCCTCGACGAGGAGAATCGTCTCGCCTGGGCTCTCGGTGCTGCCTGCCGCTGCGTCGGGCAGTCTCGATTCGAGGGGTTGTGCCTGCTCGGCGAGCGGGAGATAGACCTTGAAGGTGGTCCCCTGGTCGACCTCGCTGTACACCCAGATCGAGCCGCCGGTTTGCACGACGATCCCGTGGACGGTCGAGAGCCCGAACCCGGTTCCCTCGGTCTTGGTGGTGAAGAACGGCTCGAAGATCTTGGCGACGGTCTCAGGATTCATCCCGAGACCCGTGTCGTTGACGGTAAGCTTGGCGTAGCGGCCGGGAGGAAGGTCGATCCCGTGCTCCGATCCGATCTCGGCCGTCGCCACCTCGAGCGTGAGCAGGCCACCTTCTGGCATTGCGTCCCTGGCGTTCACTGCCAGGTTCGCGATCACCTGTTCGATCTGACTCCGGTCGGCACTGATCTGGACGGGCTCGTCCGCCACGACGGCATGCAGCTCGACGTCTTCACCGATCATCCGCCGCAGGAGCTTGTCCATGTCCTGGACGACGTCGTTCAGGTCGAGGGTCTCGGCCTGGAGCACCTGCCGGCGGCTGTAAGCAAGGAGCTGCATCGTTAGAGCCGCTGCGCGGTCGGCGGCGGCGACCATCTCCTCGACCTCCTCGACGGCGTTCTCGCCCTGCTTCAGCGCGTCGAGGGCGAGCTCGCCGTTGCCGCGGATGGCGAGCAAGATGTTGTTGAAGTCGTGAGCGATGCCGCCGGCGAGGCGCCCGACGGCCTCGAGCTTGTGGGCCTGTCGCAGCTGGTCCTCGAGCTTCGTTCCGTGCTCCTCGGCAGCACGTCGCTCTGTGATGTCCACGGCGACGCCCACGAAGCGGATCGAGTGGCCGTCCGGACCGGTCACGGGATCTCCTCTCCCGAGCATCCAGCGCACTTCGCCGTCGTTCGGCCGGACCAGGCGGTATTCGAACTCGAAATGGCCGCCGTCCTTCAGAGCTGTCGCCAGCGCCGCTTCGAGGCCTGCGCGATCATCGGGATGGACGAGGTGAAGGAAGAATTCGTGCGTTATCTCCACGTCAGCGTCGACGCCGGAGATCCGGCGCATATTCGTCGACCAGCTCGTTATGCCTGTTCCGAGATCGGCGTCCCAGGTGCCGACACCGCCGAGCTCCTGTGCCAGTTGCACCCCCTCCTCACTGTGCTTGACCTGCTCTTCCATCGCGTGACGCTCGGTGACGTCGACGGCGACTCCGAGGGCACGCACGGGAGCTCCGTTCCCCTTCAGGACTCGCCCGCGGGAGAACACCCAGCCTTCCTCGCCGTCGGGAGAGCAGAACCGGTATTCGTGCTCGAAATCGCCGCCCCGTTTGCGGGCCTGGTCGACGTCTTTCGTGACGCGCTCGCGGTCTTCGGGATGGATGAACGCGACCCAGTCCTCATATACCACCTCGTCGTCACTCGACCCTGAGATCATCACGGCGAGCTCGTCCGAAAGAGCCAGCTTGCCGGTGACGAGGTTCAGGTCCCACGTACTGACGCCCGCAACGCGGTGCGCTAGACGTAGCCGCTCATTGGTTCGGGCGAGCTCGGTCTGCCCCTGCTTGCCTTCGCGCTGCAGGAGCCAGACGCGCGCGCCTACGAGCAACATCGTGGCGATGATGACTGCGCCGATCTCCCCGGTCTCGCTCGGCGTAGCCAACAGATATTGCTCGATCAGGACGAGCGGAGCGGCGAGCAGAGCGAGAAGAAGTGCTCCGATGCGCCAGGCGGAGAGGCCGACCCCTTCCTGTTCGGGCACCGATTTGATCGCAGCCATCGAGGGATGGAGCGCCGCGATTCCCCAGAGCGCGTAACAGGCCAGCCAGCCTGCGTCGATGAACATCCCGCTCGTGTATGCGCCCTCCAGGCCGAGGTGGCTGTAGACGGCATCGGCGACCAGCACGGCTGCGGTTCCGGCAATGATCGCCCGCAGCGCGAAGTTCATCACGCGCCTGCGGAACATGAGCTGGGTGAGGGCGACGAGCATCACGAAGTCCATCACCGGGAATGCGACCGAGATCAACTTCGCGAACAACGGGTCCGACGTCGAGAGCATCGGCTCCAGCAAGAAGAGCGTGGAGAGGATGCCGGCCGCGAGCGCGACGATTGCGGTGTCCAGCACGTTCCCGATCCGGGGTCGGCCCCAGCCGCGGACCAAGACGAACACTCCCGCGATCAAGAGGGGGTAGGCGCCCAGGTAGGCGACGTCTGCGAACGACGGATACGGCGCCTCCTTTCCGAGGATCCAGAGGTAGGAGTCCCAGTAGGTATCCCCGATGCCCCACAAGGCGAGGCCGCCCGCGAAGAGGAGCCACTGCCTCCGTGGATCCGGTCGGTAGCGCCGCACTCCGACGAGGATCGCGATCGGGGCTGCAAGGATGAACAGCTGGTAGATGACGGTCTGCGAATCGGCATGACCGCCGAGAAGGAAGTAGACGATCGTGAGTGCGAGCGCCACGAGGGCGTACCCCTTCCACAGGAGCCCTTCGCGTGCAGGACTCCCTGCGAGGAGCCGACTCATGACGATGTCTTCGATCCGTTGGGCCGGAGCTCCGGGTCGACGTAGATCTCGTCGGCAGCGACAGAGTCCATCGCGGCTAGAAGGTTGTCTGACGAGCCATTCTTGAGGACGACCGCTCGGGCGCCGGCGTCGAGGGCCTCACCGACCATCTGCTCGTCAGCCTCGCTCGTGTAGATGATGACGGCCGTCTTCCTGCGGGCGATCTCGGCCACGCGCCGCGCAACCTCGAGGCCGTCCATATCGGGAAGCCGACGATCGACCACCACGGCTATGACCGGCTGTTCCTCGAGGAGTTGCAGGGCGCCCAACCCGGTCCTGGCCTTGCCGAGGACGCGGACGCCCTCGCTCAGGAGCAGGCTTTCGGCCGCGTCGAGGAGTTGTTTGTGGTCGTCGACGAGCACACAGACGAGCGCCTGCGTCCGGGTACGAGAATCTGCCATGCCCTAAGCATCGGCGCGGTCGCCGCACCGCACCATCGGGTTTTCCCGAGCCCCGGGATCCTCCATTTGCAGGATGGGGCCGAAGCTGCCCTACGCGATCAACGACTCGCGCAGGGCTTTCGCCACCGCCTCTGTACGGGTATCCGCCTCGAGCTTGCGCATAGCGTTTTTCACGTGTGACCGGACGGTCAGCGGCGAGATCGAGAGCTGCCGGGCGACCTGCTCGTTGCGCATGCCGTCGGCGAGGAGCCGAAGGACTTCTCGCTCGCGCTTGGTGATGGTCGAGAGGCGTTCGGCTGCCTGTGGACCGGTAAGAACAAGGGCCAGAGCCGGATCGATGTAGGTCCCGCCGGCACCGATGGTCCGGATCGCTCGGGCCAGGTCGTCGAGTGGCGCTTCCTTGACGAGGAAGCCGCGTGCGCCGGCATCGAGGGCCTCGAGCAGCAGCGAGCGGTCGGAATGGCCGGTGTAGAGGATGACCGCGGTCTTCGACCCTTCTGCGCTGAGCCTCCGGGCGATATCGATGCCGCCGACGCCGGGCATTCGGATATCCACCACCGCGACGTCCGGAGCGTGCTCGTCGATCAGCCGCAGAGCCTGGTCGCCGTTCTGCGCCTGCGCGACGATCTCCACGTCGTCGACGTCTGCGAGATAACGCGAGACGGCGTCGATGATCGCGGGGTGATCGTCGGCGATCACGCAGCGGTATGGCACGCTCACGCCATTCTCGTCATGCGCGGATGCGCTTGCCAACTACCTCGGGTCGCGTGTTTACATTAGTGTTCAAGACCCAGTTCGGTCCGTTTGGGCGGTCAGCGACGAGGCAAGGCGGGTCGCCCGCGGCCGAATTGGGTAGTTTCCCGAGTGCCGAATTTGGGTAGTTTCGCTTAGCCGGTCAGACGCTGGGACAGGTAACGTGATGGTAGAAGACGTACTTTCCTGGAGGCAACGATTCGGATGTTCGAAGTGTTCGCCGTTCCGAACGAGCCGCTGACGCCGAACAGCTAGAGCTCACCGGTGGACTCCCCTCAGAGCGAAGGCCATTCCATACGGCCTGCGATCGAGCTTCGCCACTTGCGTTACTTCCTCGCGGTCTATGAGGAGTTGCACTTCGGCCGGGCGGCCAAGCGTCTCCGGATAGCGCAGCCGCCGCTGTCCCAGGCGATCCGAAAGATCGAGTCGGAGCTCGGCGTCCAGCTCTTCGAACGGACGAGCCGCGTGGTGAGCGCGACCGACGCCGGCCGCGCCTTCGCGACGGAGGCGAGGAAGGTTCTCTCCGGCTTCGATACCGCCATTGCCGAGGCCCGCCGGGCCGGTGGTGCCGCCTCGCCGCTGCGAATCGGCTGCGTCCCGCACCTGCCGATCCAGCCCCTCCTGCGCTTCCTGGGAGCACTCCACGAGCGTGATCCGAACCTCCGCGTCCAGGTGACCCACCTCAGCTTCCTCGAGCAGGCCCGTTTCCTGAGCGCCGGCGAGCTCGACCTGGGGATCTTTCACGAGGTGGCGGATCACGGTGAGATCGAGTCCGAGCCCCTCTTTGTGGGCGAGCCGCTGGCGGCCTTTCTGCCGCCGGGCCACGGGCTGGCCGAACGATCCGTGCTCAAGCCCGAAAACCTGCTCGAAGAGACGCTCGTCGTCTTCCCAGAGGAGGCGAACCCAGCGCTCTACGAGCGGCTCCTGGCACGGATCGAGGAGGCCGGCTACCGGTTCAAGGGGGTGCGAGAGGCAAGCGGCATGAACCCACGCGACGTCATGCTCTCCGTCGCCGAAGGGCTCGGCGTTGCGCTAGGCCCCCTCTCGTTGCAAGAGGTGAGCGACGTCGGCAGCATCGTCCTTCGGCGTCCGCTCGAGCCACCCCTGGCGATGCCGGACATGGTGGTGGCGTGGCGCGCCGAGCCTCCCGGCAGGCTGAAGGAGAAGCTCGCACTCGTCCGCGCGGTGGCGAGCGACCTCCACGCAGCCGAGGAACGCGACTGACGGCCGCCGAGCCGCGCGAGGCGGCCTAAAAGGCACGTCAGAGCAGCGATTTCCGTAGGACATTCCTCGCACGTCGCCATCGGAAATTCCGATAATTTGCGCGCCTCGCGAGATTGAACCCATATCGGACGCGGCGCGCTTGCGGTGATACACCCGATGTGGGCGCATTGAGACGCTAGAGCTATGGGTATATCGCTATAGGTATTGGACGTTCCGGTACTTTCGGGTGGAATGGCTAGGTAATCGGGCTTTCCTCGGAGCTCGCGTCGAGGCAGCGCGGCCGATGACCAACGTCAAGGACCGGGCTGGGAAAGGCGTATCTGCGGTGAGCGACGCTGATGTACTCCGGTCGCTGGATCCCTCCGACCGGTCGGAGGCGTTGTCGACGGTGAGTGTTCTGATCGCCGAAGACGAGGAGCCACTTCGGCTTGCCGTTTGCGACCTGGTCGCCGGCGAAGAAGGGATGGAGGTCGTCGGCGCGGCAGGGAGCGCAGACGAGGCGATCGAGCTCGCCGGGGCGACAAAGGCGGACGTTGCGCTCGTCGACGTGCGTATGCCCGGTGGCGGAGCCAAGGTCGTTCGCGGAGTCAAGGAATGCTCCCCGACAACACGGGTGCTTGCCCTCTCGGCCTACGACGACCAGGCGACGGTGATCGAGATGTTGTCGGCCGGGGCGGTGGGCTACCTCGTCAAGGGCACCTCGGCGACGGAGATCCTCGAAGCCGTGAAACGCGCCGCCCGCGGCCAGGCGAGCCTCTCCATCGAGGCCATCTCGAGCATGATCAAGGAGCTCGTCGGCGACATGGCCGAGCGCGAGCGTGCGGAAGGGGTCCTCCGGAGGAGCGAGGAGCGCTTCCGCGGTCTCGTCGAGTCGGCTCCCGAGGCAGTTGTGGTCGTCGACGAAGACGGCGCGATGCAGCTCGTCAACGCCGAGACCGAGCGACTCTTTGGGTACACGCGCGACGAGCTGATCGGGCAGCCGGTCGAGTACCTTCTGCCAGAGCACTTTCGGGAGCCGCCTGTGGGGTACCGGGCCGGTTACCTGGTCGACCCGGCGACGCAGTCGATGGGGGCCGGACTCGACCTTCTCGGCAGGCGAAGAGACGGCAGAGAGTTCCCTGTCGACATTTCCGTGAGCGCGCTGGAGACGGACGAGGGCCACCTCGTGGACGAGGGCGGAAACATTGTCCTCATCAATGAGCAGACCATCGGACGTCGCAAGGACGGCAGCGAGTTCCCCGTCGACATCTCGCTCGCGGCAATCGAGACCGAGCAGGGCCGCCTCGCGACGGCGTTCATTCGCGATATCAGCGAGCGCCGGCTCGGTGAGATCGCCGCCCACCAACTGGCGGCGATCGTCGAGTCATCCGACGACGCCATCATGAGCGTTGATCTCGACGGAACTATCCAGACGTGGAACCTCGGAGCGAAGCGAATGTACGGATACTCCGCGGAGGAGGTCGTTGGCCGCTCGATTGCGCTCCTCGTCCCGCCGCACAGTGCCGACGACTTCGCGGGAATCCTCGACCGGCTCCGGAGCGGGGAAGAGGTCGATCAGTACGAGACAAAGCGAATGCGGAAAGACGAGGTCGTGCTGGACGTGATGTTGAAGATCTCTGCCATCCGCGACGTGGACGGCCAGATCGTCGGCACCTCGACGATCGCGCGGGACGTGACGAGGTTCAAGGCGCAGGCCGAGCTCGAGCGGGAGCGCGCGCTCCTGGCTCATCTTGTCGACGCCGGCGAGGAGGAGCGGGGCCGGATCGCGGCCGGCATCCACGACGACTCCATCCAGGCGATCACCGCAGCAGGAATGCGGCTGCAGATCCTTCGCCGCAGCCTCGACGACCCTGAGCAGCTCCAGCTGCTCGGAGAGCTCGAGAAGACGATCCAGCTCTCAATCGCGCGACTTCGACATCTCCTGTTCGAGCTGCGTCCACCCGCGCTCGACACCGACGGGCTCTCCGCGGCCCTCGAGCTGTATCTCGAAGAGACCAAGGGCGAGGGAGGTACCAGCCACCACCTCGAGGACAACTTGAGCGTCCAGCCGCCGCTGCAGGTGCGGACGATCCTCTACCGCATCGTCCAGGAGGTCCTGGCGAACGTTCGCAAGCACGCGCAAGCCACGAACGTGACCATCGTGCTCGACGAGCGTGACCGGGGCTACGGGGTCCGGGTGTCTGACGACGGAATCGGGTTCGCTCCCGAGGAGCTCGAGCCGGTGCCGGGTCATCTCGGGCTCGGGGCGATGCAGGACCGCGCGTCCCTGGCCGGCGGCTGGCTGAAGATCGATTCCGCTCCAGGCAAGGGAGCAACCATTGAGGTCTGGATCCCCAAGCTTCCAGTGGCGGCTGCCGTCCGCTCTGTTTCGTCGGACGGGCGAGCTCCTCCGAATCTCGAGGCAGCATGAACGGAGAAGCCCCCATCCGGGTGCTCATCGCCGAGGACGTTCCAGCGGTCCGCGACGCGCTCAAAGCTCTCTTCCGCTCAAAGCTGGGTCTGGAGCTGGCAGCGGCTGTCGGAGACGCGACGAGCGCCGTCGAGGCCGCTGTGCGCGAACGCCCGGACGTCGCCCTCGTCGACGTACGGATGCCGGGCGGCGGTGCGCACGCCGCGCGTGAGATCAGGAAGCGCTCGCCGGAGACCAAGGTGATCGCCTTCACCGCGCATCACGACCGGGCGACGGTCCTCGAGATGCTCGAAGCCGGCGCCGTCGGGTATGTGCTCAAGGGCAGCTCGATCGACGCGATCGTCGACTCGATCGAGCAGGCGGCAGCCGGGCAGTCGAGCCTCTCCGCCAAGGTCACCGGGGACGTCATCGAGACGCTCGTCGGACAGCTCGGGGTGCAACGTAAGGCCGCAGAGAAGGCAGAGCGGCACGAAAAGCGGATCCGCCGCGCGCTCGACGAGAAGGGCCACTTCAGCATGGTGTTCCAGCCGATCTTCAGCCTGTCTGGGCCCATGGTCGGCGCCGAGGCGCTCGCTCGCTTTCGGGGGCCGCCCAAACGCGGCCCCGAACGCTGGTTCACCGAGGCGGACGGAGTCGGCCTTCGCCGCGAGCTCGAGCTCGCGGCTCTGAAGGCGGCTCTGTCGGAGATGCCGCGTCTTCCGCCGGAGATCTATCTCTCGTTGAACGCGTCTCCGAAGACCCTCCTGTCGGCGGCTTTCCGGAAGCTGCTGCTCGAGAACTCGGATCCGGCGCGCGTCGTGATCGAGGTGACCGAGCATGCTCGGATCGACGACTACGAGCGGCTGAACGCGGCCTTCGCTCGTGTGCGCGCAGCGGGCGTGCGCTTGGCCGTCGACGACGCCGGTGCCGGGTTCGCGAGCCTTCGCCACATCCTTCGCCTCTCCCCGGACTTCATCAAGCTGGACCGGACGCTCATCGCCGGAATCGAAAGCGACCGCTCCCGTCAGGCGCTGGCCGCCGGGTTGATCTCTTTTGCGAAGCGCATCGATGCGACGATCATCGCCGAGGGAATCGAGCAGTTGGCCGACGTCGACATGCTGACGTCGCTCGGCGTAGGCCACGGACAGGGTTTCCTGCTGGCGCGTCCTGGACCGCTGCCCCTCCCGGTGACGACCGAGCTTCGACCGAGCCGCTATAGCCGGGCGGTTGCGAGCTAGCTGAGCCGGACGGGGTTCGTGTGCATCCCCGCTCCGTACAATTGGGTCGAATGGCGATCACCGAGGACCAGCAGGGCATCGAGGGCGGCGCGGAGGAGTGGAAGCGCGAGCTCTTCGACGCCATCCCTGAGCGGGAGGGCGAGCTCTCCTCGACGATCTCCGGGCTCCCGAACGAGCCGCTCTACTCGCCGGAGAACGTCGAGATCGACTACGAGGCCGACCTCGGCTACCCGGGTGTCTATCCGTACACGCGCGGGGTGTACCCGTCGATGTACCGCGGGAAGCTGTGGACGATGCGCCAGTTCGCGGGCTTCGGCGGCGCCGAGGAGACGAACGAGCGCTTCCGCTACCTGCTCGAGCACGGACAGACGGGCCTCTCGACCGCCTTCGACATGCCGACGTTGATGGGCTACGACTCCGACCACGAGCGCGCGCTTGGGGAGGTCGGCCGCGAGGGAGTCGCGGTCGACTCGCTCGCCGACGTGGAGACGCTCTTCTCGGGCATCCCGCT
>JBGOSR010000041.1:0-14554 GCA_041476065.1 Gaiellaceae bacterium | reverse complement strand
GGCACCGGGCCCGGAGTGGCAGGTGCGCTCGTCGCCTGCTTCGGGCTAGGCCAGCTCGTGGGCTACCCGTTCGCAGGCTTCCTCGGCCAGCGCCGGGGAGCGGCGCTCGTGCTTCGCGCATCGCTCGTGCTGCTGCTCGCCGGGGACGCTGCGTTCGTGCTCGGGAACGGGCTCAGCGCGTGGTTCCCGGCGCGCGCGATCCAGGGCGTCGGCGCCGCGGGGCTGTGGATCGGCGTCAGCTTCGCCATCCTCGAGCTCTGGCCGGACCAGGCCTACCAGCGTGTGTCCGGCGCACTCGCTGCGTACTCGGCGGGCGCGATCCTCGGGCCCGCCATGGGTGCCGCGCACGGCATCCGTGGGCCGTTCGTTCTCCATGCGCTGCTGACCCTGGCGTGCGTGCTGCCGGTGCTCGCGCTCGGCGCGACGGGTGCGCGCGCGAAGGTCGGTGCCGACCGTTCGGTGCTCCGGACCCGAGCGTTCGCCCTCTGCGGAGCGGGCATCGTCCTGATCGCGCTCACGATCGGGACGATCGACGGGCCGCTGCCTCTCCACCTTTCCGACCGCCTGAGCCAGACCGGCATCGCAGCCTTGTACGTCCTGACTGCGGTCGTCGTCGCGGGCGGCGCAATGCTGGCCGGGCGGATGCGCCCCGTGACCGCGCTCGCGATCGCAGCCGTCGTCATCCCGCTCGGGATCGCAGTCGTCGGCGCCACCGGCTCGCTCGGCCCCTGGCTCTCGGGACTCGGCATCGCCGGCGTCGGCTTCGGTCTCGGCGAGGCAGGCGCGCTTGGGATCCTGCTCGCCGCGGTGCCGCGGGAGCGGATCGTGACAGCTTGGGTGATCTCGGCGCAGCTCTGGGCCGGGGGCTATCTCGTCGGCCCGGCTGTCGCCGGGCTCTTTGCCGAGGCGTTCGGCTATGGCGTGCTCGGGGTCGTGCCGCTCGCCGGTTCGCTCCTTGTTGCCTTTGCCCTGATCTCGCGACCCGTCAGCGACTCGGCCTAACTCGCTCCGCTCCTGTCTGAGCACAAGGGAATGCGTTAGACCTATGCTCTGAGCGAAGGCGCTCGGTGTGAAGGCAGCGCTCCTCATCTCCAGTCAGAGCCGCGTGCGCCACGCGGTGGGCGTGCTGACGAGCATCGCCGCGGTCGCCGTCGTCACGGGTGCGATCTTCGCGCTCGAGCCGTTCGCACCCGTCCTCAGCCTCGGCGTCCTCTACGTCTTCGCCGTTCTTCCGGTCGCCGTGCTCTTCGGGCTCACCTACGCGCTGCCCGTCTCGGTCGCGAGCATGCTCGCGTTCAACTGGTTCTTCCTGCCGCCGCGGCACACGTTCCGGCTCACGAACTCCGAGAACTGGGTCGCACTCGCGGTCTACCTCGTCACGGCAGTAGTCGTGAGCGGCCTTGCTGCCCGTTCGCGCCGCCGAGAGGCGGACGCCGACCGGAAGGCGGGCGAGGCCGCGTTGCTCGCCGAGGTTGCGACCGGGCTGCTGGAGACCACCCGTGTCCAGGAGGAGCTACGGAGCATCGCCGCGAGAGTCGCCGCCGCCCTCGGTGCGCGGCGCGGCCGGATCGAGCTCGACTCGGTCCGCCGGCCGGAAGGACTCGAGTCGGCACACGAGCTCCGTGCGGGCGAGCGCAGCGTGGGCCGCCTCTTCCTCGAGGAGAGCCCCGATGCCGACGTTGCGGCGAGCCTGCTACCCGGGCTCGCGTCGCTCCTCGCCGTCGCCATCGACCGCGAGCGGCTGGGGCGGCGAGCGGTCGAGACCGAAACGCTGCGCCGGAGCGACGCGATCAAGACCGCGATCCTCAGGTCGGTCAGCCACGACCTGCGCTCGCCGCTGACTGCGATCCGGACCGCCACAGAGGGGCTCGACAACGACAGCCTCGACCTGACCGAAGCCGACCGCTCGGCCTTGCTCGCCACGATCGACGTCGAGGCGAGACGGCTCGACCGGCTCGTCGCCAACCTGCTCGACCTCTCTCGCCTCGAGCTGGGCGCCGCCGAGCCGAAGCCGGAGCTCTGGACGATCGAGAGCCTGGTCGGCCAAGCGCTCTCCGAGCTCGGCCCGGAAGGCGAGCGCGTCTCGGTCTCGGTGGCCGGAGACCTGCCCCCCGTCGAGGTCGACGGAGCCCAGATCGGGCTCGTCCTCGTGAACCTGATCGACAACGCGCTCAAGTTCTCGTCTTCCTCCGATCCGGTCGAGCTCGTCGCCGAGGAGGATGCGGGCGAGGTGATCGTGCGTGTCAACGACCGGGGGCCCGGGCTGAGCGAGCCGGAGCTCGAGCAGATCTTCGAGCCCTTCGAGCAGGGCCGCGCCGCGGGTAGAGGCACCGGGCTCGGCCTGACGATCGCGCGCGGCTTCGCTCAGGCAAACGGAGCTGCCCTGAGAGCCGAGTCGCGCGAGGAAGGGGCCTCTTTCGTGCTCTCGTTCCCCGTCGCGTCCCGCTCAGAGGCGCACACATGACTCGAGCGCGGATCCTCGTCGTCGACGACGAGCCGCAGATCCTGATTGCTCTCGAGACGACGCTTCGCGGAGCGGGCTACGACGTCCAGACCGCGGCCAGCGGCGAGGAGGCGCTGACCCTCGCAGCAGTCAATCCGCCGGAAGGCGTCATCCTCGACCTGGTGCTGCCCGGAAAGAGCGGGATCGAGGTGTGCCGGGAGCTGCGCGGGCTCTCCGAGGCACCCGTGCTGATCCTCTCCGTCGTCGGCGAGGAGCGAGAGAAGGTGGCCGCCCTCGACGCGGGCGCCGACGACTACGTGACGAAGCCCTTCGGCGTCGACGAGCTGCTCGCGAGACTCCGGGCAGCGCTCCGGCGCGCCGAGCCGGCGCAGCCCGTGATCCGGATCGGCGAGCTCCAGATCGACCTGGAGAAGCAGTCGGTGCACGTCGACGGCAAGCTCGTCCAGCTCACTCCCCACGAGTTCGGCTTACTGAGACTGCTCGCCGTCAACGAGGGGAAACTGCTCACCCATCGGGCGATCCTCCGTGAGGTCTGGGGCGCCGCCTACCAGACCGAGTCGCACTATCTCCACGTCTACGTCTCCCAGCTCCGGCGCAAGATCGAGCGTGACCCGACACGGCCGCGGTACCTGCTCACCGAGGCCGGGGCCGGCTACCGGTTCGTCGACCCGAAATCTTGAGACGCCCCTGAGGGGGCCGGGCCTAGCTTGAGCATGTGGGCCAGCAATTCGCGCTCAAGCGCACGCTGATCGGTCGTCCGCGGTCCTCCGCGGAAATGGGCGAGACGCTGCTCTCGAAGCGGCTCGCGCTGCCGATCTTCGCGTCCGACCCGCTGTCCTCGGTTGCCTACGCGACGGAGGCCGCGCTCGTCGTCCTGATCGCCGCGTCGGCGGCGGCGGCCCACCTCGTCCTGCCGGTCTCGATCGCGATCTCGGCCGTGCTCGCGATCGTCGTCATCTCGTACATGCAGACCGTCCGCGCGTACGAGACGAGCGGCGGCGCGTACGTCGTCGCGCGCGAGAACCTCGGCACCATGCCGAGCCTCATCGCGGCAGCGGCACTGCTCGTCGACTACATCCTTACGGTCGCCGTCTCTGTGGCGGCGGGAGTCCTCGCCCTCACGTCGGCGGCCCCCGGGTTGGCGAGCCACAAGGTCGGGCTCTCACTGGCCTTCATCGCGCTCCTGACCGTGGTCAACCTGCGCGGCGTCCGCGAGTCCGGCCTGCTGTTCGCAGTCCCGACGTACGCGTTCGTCGCGGTCATGTACGTGATGGTCGCGACGGGCGTCGGCAAGTGCGCGGCCGGTTCGTGCCCCGTGGCGCACGCCCCGAACCCGATCGCCGCCGGAACGGGCGCCATCGGCGCATTCGTCGTCCTGCAAGCCTTCGCGTCCGGCGCGGCGGCACTGACCGGCGTGGAGGCGATCTCGAACGGCGTCAGCGCGTTCCGTCTGCCGGCCGGGCGCAACGCTGCCCGCACCCTGCTCGCTATGGGGCTGATCGCGATCAGCCTCTTCGTCGGAGTCTCGTACCTGGCCGTCGCGATGCACGCGCACCCGAGCGGAAGCGTCTCGCTCATCTCCGAGATCGCACGCGGGACGTTTCCCGCGTCGACTGCAACCTCGCCGATGTACTTCGCCGTCCAGGCGCTCACCTTCGGGATCCTCGTCCTCGCAGCGAACACGTCCTACCAGGGGTTCCCCCGCCTCGCCGCAGTGCTCGCGCGCGACCGCTTCTTCCCGCGCCAGTTCGTCAATCTCGGCGACCGCCTCGTCTACTCGAACGGGATCCTCGTGCTCGCGGGCATCGCGTCGCTGCTGATCTGGGTGTTCCACGCGAACGTGATCTCGCTCATCCACCTCTACGTGATCGGCGTCTTTACCGCTTTCACGCTCTCGCAGGCCGGGATGGTGCGCTACTGGATGCGGCTCCGGGAGCGGGGTTGGCGAAAGAAGGCGATCGTCAACGGGCTCGGCGCCGTCGCGACCGGGCTCGTGACGCTGCTCGTGATCCAGGCGAAGTTCCTCGCCGGCGCCTGGATGGTGGTGATCGCGGTCCCGACGCTGATCGCCTTCTTCCTCGTCGTCAACCGGCACTACCGAATCGTTACGCGCCGCCTTCGCGCCGGAGCAGCGGCGGTACAGGCCTCGCCGACGGCGACGAACACCGTCGTCCTGTACGTGGAGAGCCTCGACCCGGCGACAAGACTGGCCGCCTGGTACGCGGGACAGATTGCCGGCAACGAGTACCACCCGGTCTGGGTCGAGGACGGACGGCGCCGGCCCGACCCCCGCGGGCGCTGGTGGGACTTCGCCGGCGGCGGCACCCGGATCGAGTCGCTCGAGTCGATCGACCGGCCCGCGGATGCAGTTCTCGACTACGTCTGGGCCCTGCCCCGCGGTGAGTCGAACTTCCTCACGATCGTCATCCCGGAGCTCTTCGAACGGCCCTCTCTCTTCTCGGCCGTCGTCCGGCGGAGAACGACGTTCTCGCTCAAGCTGCGCCTCCTCTCCGAGCCGGGGATCGTGATCGCCAACGTCCCGGTCGTCGCGCCTGGCGCCGAGCCACCGCTACCGAAACGGGCTCTCGTGCGGGTGCTCGTCTCCGACGTCCACGCCTCTTCGCTGCGAGCGGTCAACTACGCCCGCTCGCTCGAACTGGCCGATACGAAGGCCATCTTCTTCGCCTTCGACTCGCAGGAGTCGAGGCGCATCGAGCGCGAGTGGCACCGCCAGGGCGTCGACCTGCCGCTCGAAGTGATCGAAGCCCCCTACCGGGACCTCGGCGATCCATTGCGCGCGTACCTACGAGAGCTGACCTCGGATCCCGACGTCGCCGTCTCGGTCGTCATGCCGGAGCTCGTCATCCCGGGCGCGCGAAAGCTCCTCCACAACCAGCGGGCGCTCTACGTCAAGCGTCTCCTCCTCTTCGAGCCGGGCGTCTTCCTGTCGAGCGTGCCGTACCACCTGCCATGACCTTCCTCGTCGCCTATGACGGCACCAGCCCCGCGAAGCGGGCTCTCGAGCACACCGCAAAGCTCGCGGGCCGCGGCGGCACCGTCACCGTGGTGAACGTGATCGAGGCGCAAGGCGTCGGCTCGAGGCTGGAGAGCGTGAGCGACAACCAGCGAGCCCGCCAACGCAGCATCCTCCGCGAGGCGCGGGCACTTCTCCTCGAAGAGGGCGTGCAGATGAAGTCGGTGCCGGCCGTCGGAGACCCGACGACGGAGATCCGAGCGGCGGCCGAGGCGAACGGCGCGCGCGTCGTCGTCGTCGGCCGGGGCAGCGGAGTCCGGCGCCTCATCCACGGCTCCGTCAGCACGAGGCTCGTTCGCCAAGCCCCCTGTGACGTGCTCGTCGTGCACTGAGTCGACCGCGCCGTAGGCGAACGGCCGTCGCCGTCGAACCAGCGAAACGTGATCGATTGCGCCTACTACTCTCGCGGGGCCCGGCAGCCGGGGGGCCCGGCATCGCTGGAGGAGGCCGCCTCCCACATGCGGCGCGGCAACAACTTCGTCTGGATCGAGCTGCACGAGCCGAGCAGAGAGCTGATGGCCGAGGTGAGCCGGCACTTCGGCCTCCACGAGCTCGCCGTCGAGGACGCCAGCGTCGCGCACCAGCGGCCCAAGGTCGAGCCCTACGACAACTTCTACTTCATCGTCTATCGCGCCGCCCGTTACGACGAGCCGACGAACGAGGTCGTCTTCAGCGAGCTCGACCTGTTCCTCGGCGCCGGTTTCGTGATCGCCGTGCGGCACGGCGAGCCCTCCGACCCCGAGCGAGCGCGCCGACATCTCGAGCGAACCCCACATCTGCTCAAGAGCGGTCCCACTGCTGCCGTCTGGGCGATTCTCGACACGATCGTCGACGACTACACCCCCGTGCTCGACGGTCTGGAGGAGGACATCGAAGCCGTCGAGCGCGCGATCTTCGCCGGCAAGGAGAACCTGACCGAGCAGATCTACCTCCTGAAGCAGGAGATCAACGAGGTCTACCGGGCGGTCCACCCGCTGCTGGCACCGCTCGACGTCCTGGAGCGGGGCGGCTTCGAGCCGGTCGACCCGGGGCTACTGCGCTACTTCCGCGACGTCGCCGACCATATCCGCCGGATCCAGGAGGAGATCTTCGGTCAGCGCGACCAGCTCGTCAGCGTGCTCGAGGCGCATCTCTCGCTGATCAACATCCGCCAGAGCGAGATCGCGGCCGAGCAGAATCAGGTCGTCAGGCGGCTGACGCTCGTGTCGACCGTCTTCCTGCCGCTGACCTTCATCACCGGCTTCTACGGCCAGAACTTCGGCTGGCTCGTGCGTCACGTCGACTCGTTCGCGGCGTTCGCCGTGCTCGGGCTCGCCGGCCTCCTGATCCCGTTCGTCGGCCTCCTCGCGTGGTTCAGGCGCGGGGGCTACGTCTGAGCAGGCTCCCGTCAGCAGTGGACGAGCACCCTGGCAGAGGTGAGGAGCGGGTAACCCCGCTCGAGCTGTTCTTCGACCTCGTCTTCGTCTTTGCGATCACGCAGGTGACGAGCATGCTCTCGGCCGACCCGACCTGGGGCGGCCTCGGCCGCGCGCTCCTCGTGCTCGGCGCGCTCTGGTGGGCCTGGACCGGCTACGCCTGGCTGACGAACACGGTCGACCCGGACCAGGGCGCTGTGCGGCTCGCCATCCTCGGTGCGATGGCCGCGATGCTCGTCGTCGCACTCGCGGTCCCGAACGCCTTCGGGAGGGACGGGGTTCTCTTCGGCGTCGCGTACCTCTCGGTCAGAGTCCTGCACATCGTCCTCTTCGTCCTCGCCGCACGAGGCGACCGCAAAATGCTCGGCAGCGTCCTGCGCCTCGCGATCGGATCGACGATCGGACCGGGGCTCATCATCGTCGCCGGCTTCACCGATGGCACGGCACAAGCCGCCCTCTGGACGATCGCGCTCGCCCTCGACTACCTGGGCGGGGCCTTCAGCAGCGGCGGCTGGCGGGTCTCGCCAGGCCACTTCGCGGAGCGACACGGTCTGATCGTGATCATCGCGCTCGGCGAGTCGATCGTCGCGATCGGCATCGGCGCTCGCGGCGAGCCGCTGGCTGCGAGCGTGCTCGCCGCCGCGGTGCTCGGGATGGCCGTGGTGACCGCTCTCTGGTGGACGTATTTCGACGTGGTCGCGATCGTGGCCGAGCGGAAGCTGCGAGAGATGAGCGGCGTCGCGCAGGCGTCCCTCGCCCGCGACACGTATAGCTACCTGCATCTGCCGATGGTCGCCGGAATCGTCCTCTTTGCGGTCGCGCTGAAGAAGACGCTCGGGAACATCGGGCACGAGCTGGAGACCATCCCGGCCGTCGCTCTCTGCGCAGGGCCGGCGATCTATCTCGTGGCGCACGACGCGATGCGGTTCCGGACGAGCAGGACGTACAACGGACGCCGCCTGCTCGCCGTGCTGGCGCTCCTCGCGCTACTTCCGGTCGCGCTTGCGGCCCCGGCGCTCGCGGCACTCGGCGCCGTCACGGTCGTCTGCTGGGCGCTCGTCGCCTGGGAGGCGCTCCGCCACTCCGACACGAGGGCACGCATCCGCCACACCTGATTCTCAGGAGCATCTCCCCCTCACTTAAGGGTCTCCTGCACGGGCCCAGACGTCGATGGAGAGGCAGATGCGCAGCCTCGTCATTCTCGTCGTTTCCGTTGCAGCACTCGTTTCCGCGCAGGCCGCCGGGGCGGCGATCGTCACCCGCCACGACAGCGCAGGCCGCCTCGTCACCTTCGACGTGCGGGCCCGCGGCGTGCAGGTGGGCTGGTACGCCGGCATCCTGCGCCGCGCGATTCACGGGGACGAGATCGAGACCGCACGCATCCGCATCGTCGCCCCCAGTCAGATCTCGAAGCTGTGCGTAGGCACGGACGCGCAGAGCTGCTACGACGGCAACGAGAAAGGCGGCGTTCTGATCGTTCCCGCCGGCCACTCGGCCATGACTGAGCACCTACTCCTGCACGAGTACGCGCACCACATCGACATGGCGCGTTCGAACTTCCTGACCACGGACAAGCCGTGGGCGCCCTCGTGGTGGGCGGCTCGGGGGGTCAAGACCTTGCTCGCCAGCCGACGAATGTCGCTCACCTACAGCCTCGGCTGGGAACACTCGGTCGGGGAGATCTTCGCCGAGGACTACGTGCAGCTCAACCTGCGCAGCCGCTACTACATCCGCTGGCTCGCCCCGCCGGACGGCGCCGTCAAGGCCGCGCTCCGGCGCGACCTGCGCTCCACCCACATCACGCCGAGCAACTAGGAGGGTTTGGCGAAATACGGTCTGTGCCGCCGGGCCGCGCTGCTCGAACGCTTCCGGCCGGTACAGCACCTCGTTATCTTCATCTTGGATGAGCACGAGCGGCGAGCCTGCGATCGAAGTCAAGGGTCTCCGCATCCGCCGAGGCGGCAAGCTCGTCCTACCCGGGATCTCGCTGCGCGTGGGCCGCGGCCGCGTCACCGGCCTGCTCGGGCCGAGCGGCTCCGGCAAGACCACCCTGATGCGCGCGATCGTCGGCGTGCAGATCATCCAGAACGGCGAGGTGGCCGTCCTCGGGCGTCCCGCGGGCTCACCCGAGCTGCGACGACGCGTCGGCTACGTGACGCAGGCGCCGTCCGTGTACGGCGACCTCACGGTCCGCGAGAACCTCCGTTACTTCGCGCGCATTCTCGCGGCGGCCCCGGAGCGAATCGACGAGGTGATCGGCACGGTCGGGTTACGCGAGCAGGCCGACCAGGTCGTCGGAACGCTCTCGGGCGGAGAGGGCTCTCGCGCCTCGCTCGCCACTGCCCTTCTCGGCGAGCCGGAGATCCTCGTCCTCGACGAGCCGACGGTCGGCCTCGACCCGGTCCTCCGGCGCGACCTCTGGAACACGTTCCACGAGCTGGCGGCAGGCGGAGCGACGCTCCTCGTCTCGAGTCACGTGATGGACGAGGCCAAGCGCTGCGACGAGCTCGTGCTCCTGCGGGAGGGCCGCATCGTCGCGATGACCTCCCCCGAGGAGCTCCTGCGGCAGACGGGTGCGAGCGACCTGGAGGAGGCGTTCCTCGCTCTCGTGGAGGTGGCATGAGCACAAGGGCCACATTGGCTACGGCCGTTCGGGTTCTTCGCCAGCTCCGGCGAGACCGGCGGACGATCGCGCTCGTCCTCGGCGTTCCGCCCGTGCTGCTCGCCCTCTTCAAGTACGTCTTCGAGGGCCAGGCTCAGACCTTCGACCGGGTCGGCCCTGCTCTCGTCGGGATCTTCCCCTTCGTCTCGATGTTCGTCGTCACGTCGATCGCGATGCTCCGCGAGCGAACGACGGGGACGCTCGAGCGGCTGATGTCGATGCCGCTTGCCAAGCTCGACCTCCTGCTCGGGTACGGCATCGCCTTCGCGCTCGTCGCAGCCCTCCAGGCCGGACTGACCTCGGCTGTCGCGTTCGGAGCACTCGGGCTCGACACCACGGGCCCGATCTGGCTCGTGATCGTGCTCGCGGTCGGGAACGCGGTGCTCGGGATGTCGCTCGGGCTCTTCCTGAGCGCGTTTGCGAGGACGGAGTTCCAGGCAGTGCAGTTCATGCCGGCCTTCGTCTTGCCGCAGGTCTTCCTCGCCGGGCTGCTCGTCCCCCGCGACCGGATGGCTCGTCCCCTCGAGATCGTCTCGGACTTTCTCCCGTTGACCTACGCGTATGACGCACTGGCGAGAGCAACGACCGACGACATCGGCCGGCGTCTTGCGCTCGACGCATTCGTCGTCGGCGCTTGCATCGCAGTCGCGCTCGTCCTGGGAGCAACGACGCTGCGACGGCGGACGCCGTGAAGCGCGAAGGCGGCTAGGCGCGGCCGACGTGGCTTCGCTCGACCTGCGCGGGTGAGGCGCACCCGCAGAGGGCGAGCGCGAGCTGGATCTCCTCGCGCAGGAGGCCGAGCACGCGCTCGGCGCCCTCGGCGCCGGCGACCGCGAGCCCGTAGAGCGGCGCTCGTCCCGCGAGCACCGCCTGGGCGCCGAGCGCGAGCGCCTTGACGACGTCGGTTCCTCGGCGGACCCCGCTGTCGAGCAGGACTGCCGCCCGGTCGCCGACTGCCTCGACCACCTCGGGCAGCACATCGACGGTCGCCGCCACCCCGTCGAGCTGCCGGCCGCCGTGGTTCGAGACGACGACGCCTTCTACTCCCGCCTCGCACGCGAGCTCTGCGTCCTCCGCAGTGAGGATGCCCTTGACGAGGATCGGGAGCGACGTCACGGAGCGCAGCCACTCGAGGTCTCGCCAGGTCAGTGAGTTGTCGACCAGGAAGTTGATCTGGTCGGGCCTGGCGACGGCCTCGTGGGCTAGAGCGAGGAACGCGGGGACCGGCACCTCTTCGGGAATCTCGAAGCCCGTGCGCAGGTCGCGCTCACGGCGGCCCAGCTCCGGCAGGTCGACCGTGACCATGACCGCCGCGTACCCGTGAGCCTCGGCCCGCTCGATCATGTCCTTGACGACGCCTCGGTCTCGCGACCAGTAGAGCTGGAACCAGCGCTTCGCCCCGGGGGCAGCCGCGGCGACGTCCTCGATCGTGGCCGTGGCGCCGGTGGAGAGGCAGATCACGGTTCCGGCAGCCTCGGCCGCTCGGGCCATGGCGAGCTCGCCCTCGGGATGCGCCATGCGCTGGAACGCCGTCGGCGCGATGAGAACCGGCAGCGACACGTCGACGCCGAGGACCGTCGTGGCTGCGGTCACCTCCGAGACGTCGACGAGCATCCGGGGGCGCAGCACCCAGCGCTCGAACGCAGCGGAGTTCTCGCGCATCGTCCACTCGTCGTTCGCGCCGCCGGCGATGTAGCCGAACGTCGGAGGATCGAGGCGCTGCTCGGCGGCCCGCTCGTAGTCGCCGACGTTGAGGAGCTGCTCGTCCCCCGCGCTCAAGAGGCGAGCGTGACCGAGCCGTCCGGCCCGATCGTCCAGTGCGGGTTGTAAGCGACCTCCCATGGGTGCCCGTCGGGGTCGAGGAAGACTCCCGAGTACCCGCCCCAGAAAGTGTCGCCTGCCCGGCGCGCGATCGTCGCGCCCGCGGCTGCGGCCTCGGACATCGCGCTGTCCACCTCTGACTGTGACCGCACGTTGTGCGCCAGGGTGATGCCGCTCCAGCCGTCACCCTCCGTGACGCCGCTGTCCTCGGCGAGCTGCGACCGGCCCCAGAGCGCGAAGACCATGCCGCCGGACTGGAAGAAGACGACGTCGTCGTCCGGTTCGGCACCCGTCGTCCACCCGAGCGCCTCGTAGAACGCGCGCGAGCGCGCGAGATCCGTTACTCCGAGCGTGACAACACTGAGCCGCTGCTCCATCAGCCAACATCCGGGTGGATCGTATCGAGCGCACGCGCTGCAGCCCGACGAAGCTCGACGACGGTCGACTGGACGTCCGGCAGCGGCCGATCGAGCTCCTGCACGAGCCGCTCTCTGGCCCGGTCGTACGCCGCAGTGCCCCGCTTGTAGAAGCTCTTTCCCTTCGGCGTCAGCTCCAGTAAGTACGACCGCGCGTCGTCCAGATTCGGTTTGCGGACAAGTAGGCCGCGCTCGACGAGGTTCTGCACCTGATCGCGGATCGTCGTACTCGTGACCCGCGTCTCCTCGGCGAGCTGCGACGGAGTCATCGTGCACCGGTGATGGACGTGGACGAGCAGGCCGAACATGTACGGGTCGAGCCCGTCGGCGTGAAATTCGCGGCGGGCGAGCTGGTACATGAAGTGCGACACCAGGGTCACCTCGAGGAACAGCTCCAGGTCTTCCGGAGGCTCGGCCGGCATCCCTCGGGATCGTACGTGGTTGAAAACTATTGCGACTTCGCAGATACTAGTGCGATATCGCAGTATCTTCACTTCCCGCTGCTCGCCCTGCTCGCGCTCGCGTTGACCTCTTCGGCCGGCGCAGGCAATACCGCGACCTTCACGGATCCCGCGGGAGACGTGACTGTCGTCCCCGACATCGTCTCGATCAGAGCGACCTCTACGGACCCCTCGACGATGAGCGTTCGAATCGGCTTCGCCGGACCGGCGCACTTCGGCGATGGCGTCGGGTTCGCGCTCGTTCTCGACGCCGACGACTCGCGCGCGACCGGGCACGGCGGGGACGGCGTCGACTACTGGTTCGTCTTCAGCCGTGCCGACGGATCGTTCCGATCCGAGCGGTGGGACGGAACGTTCTTCTCGCCGTACGGCTCGACCGCCTCCGGGGTGGTCAGTGAGAACGCCGCCACGATCCGATTCGACGTCAAGGAGCTCACCCTCGCCGGGCCGGTCTTCCGCCTCTCGGCATCGACGTACGACGACACGCACCAGGACGAGGCACCCGGGCTCCCTGACTACCTCCGATTCGAGACGCGGTTCCGCCCACTGGCTCCCCCGACGCGCTTCTCCCCGGCACGGCCGGTCGCGGGCAAGCGGTTCGGCGTGGTCCGGCCCGGCTCTGCGACCTGCAAGGCAACCTTCAAGGGAAAGACGCTGCGACCGCTTCGACGCTGTACCTGGCTGATCCCGAAGGGCACGGCCGGCAAGCGGCTCACGGTCGTCGTGCGCTCCAGGAAGTACGTCTTCGTCGTCAGGCGCGGGTAGCGTCAGCCGGACTTGAAGCGGGCGGCCTCGTCCGAGCCGCCGGTCGCGTCGCCCTCGCTGTACGAATGCGCGCCTGCGCCTGCCAGCCGGCCGCCGTCGACGATCAGATACTCCTCGCGGATCGGCTTCCCGTCGAACCAGCACTCGAGGATCTCGCGCGTCCCGGCGGCATAGCGCGCCTGCGCGGAGAGACTCGTCCCCGAGGTGTGGGGCGTCATCCCGTGGTGCGGCATCGTCCGCCACGGGTGATCCTGCGGCGCCGGCTGCGGGAACCAGACGTCGCCCGCGTAGCCCGCGAGCTGACCGCTCTCGCACGCCCGCGCGACTGCGTCCCGGTCGCAGATCTTGCCGCGAGCCGTGTTCACGAGGTAGGCGCCGCGCTTCATCTTGCCGATCAGCTTCTCGTCGAAGAGGTGCTCCGTCTCGGGATGCAGCGGCGCGTTGATCGTGACGACGTCGCAGACCGCGACGAGCTCCTCCGGGGACTCGTGATAGGTGACGCCGAGCTCTTGCTCGACCTCGGCGGGAAGACGATGCTTGTCGAAGTAGTGCAGCCCGACCTCGAACGGCTTCAGGCGGCGAAGCACGGCCGAGCCGATGCGGCCCGCGCCGACGGTGCCGACCTGCATCCCCTCGAGGTCGTATGAACGGGAGACGGCATCGGCGATGTTCCAACCCCCGTCGAGCACGATCTGATGCGAGGGGATGTAGTTGCGGACGAGCGCGAGGATCATCATCACGACGTGCTCGGAGACGCTGATCGAGTTCGAGTACGTCACCTCGGCGACGGTGATTCCGCGGTCGATCGCCGCCTGCAGGTCGACGTGATCCGAGCCGATCCCGGCCGTGATCGCAAGCTTCAGGTTCGGCGCCTTGGCGATCCGCTCCGCGGTCAGATACGCAGGCCAGAACGGCTGCGAGATGACGATCTCCGCAGCCGGCAGCCCCCGCTCGAAGGCCGAGTCGGGCCCGTCCTTGTCGGACGTGACCGTCAGTTCGTGTCCGCGCTCCTCGAGGAACCTCCGCAGTCCGAGCTCGCCGGAGACGCTCCCGAGCAGCTCGCCGGGCGTGAAGTCGATCGCCTCGGGAGTCGGCGTCGACCCGCCGCCGTAGTAGCTCTCGATCTTCGGAATGTCGTCACGTGCGTACGACGGTGGATAGCCGTCCACCGGATCGTCGTAGAGGACGCAGAGGACATTTGCCATGCGCCTATCTTCGCTGGAACTCGGCGTGGATGCGCCCCTTACCGTCCTTCAGCGGGCTGCCTAGGCCGAGCGCTCGAGCTCGAAGACGAGCTCCAGCCCGTCCTCCTCGTCCATCGCCTCGCCGGTCTGCATGAACCCGAGCCCCCGGATGATCGCCAGCGAAGGGTCGTTGTCCGGGGCGCTGCAGGCGATGAAGTGCCGGATTCCACGCTCCTCCGCCCGGCGGATCAACTCGGTTGCGGCGGCCTTCGCATAGCCGCGGTGCCGATACTCCGGCTCGATCGTGTACCCGACCTCGACCGCGTCGGGGT
>JBGOSR010000040.1:0-14767 GCA_041476065.1 Gaiellaceae bacterium | reverse complement strand
GTCAGCCCGATGATGAGCGCCGACTGGCTCGGCCAGAATGCGCCGTTGCCGACCCCGACGATCGCGCTGGAGGCGAACGCCTGCCACGGCTGGTGGACGAGCGTGTAGCCGGCGAACCCGATCGCAAGCAGGACGAGCGCGCCGATCAGCGTCGGCTTGCCGCCGATCTTGTCGACGATGATCCCCGACATCGGAATCGTCGCAATCCCGACGGCCGCGCTCGTCCCGGCGATGAGGCCGACCGTCGGCAGCGGGAACCCGCGAACGTTGTGCAGGTAGATGAAGAGAAACGGGAAGGCGAGGCCGTTTCCGAACGCGTTCGCAAAGCCGCCGACCTCCATCGTCCAGACCGATCTCGGCAGCCGTGGATCGAGACCGCGAAGGTAAAGAAGAAGCGACCTCACTTGTCAGTAGTCTCTCGTCAATGGCCGTCGTCGAGGCGCAGGACCTCCACCGCACCTACCGCACCCACACGGGAACGCTCCGCCGCCGGGTGAAGGAGATCGAGGCGGTTCGCGGCGTGAGCTTCGAGATCGAGAAGGGCGAGCTCTTCGGCCTGCTCGGCCCGAACGGCGCCGGCAAGACGACGACGATCAAGATGCTGATCACGCTGCTCATCCCGACCTCGGGCAGCGCGCGCGTGCTCGGCCACGACGTCGTCAAAGACGCGAGGGAGGTTCGAAAGCGGATCGGCTACGTCTTCGGCGGCGAGCGCGGCGTCTACGAGCGGCTCTCCGGCTACGACAACCTTCGCTATTTCGCCGAGCTCTACGGGGTGCCCGCGAAGATCCAGAAGCACAGGATCGAGGAGCTGCTCGAGCTCGTCGGGCTCACGGGCCGCGAGCACGAGCGCGCCGAGGGCTACTCGCGCGGGATGAAGCAGCGCCTGCACGTTGCCCGCGGACTGCTCCACGACCCCGAGGTGCTCTTCCTCGACGAGCCGACGATCGGGCTCGACCCCGTGGGCGCGCGCGAGCTCCGCGCGACGATCGCCTCGCTCACCGACGCGGGCAAGACGATCCTCCTCACGACGCACTACATGTTCGAGGCGGACGCGCTCTGCGACCGGATCGCGGTCATCTCGCAGGGCGAGATCGTCGCCGAGGGAACGCCCGGCCAGCTGAAGAGCCGCGTCGAGTCCGGAAGCGTGACGGAGGTCGAGGTCTACGGCGTGCCGGACGAGACGGTCGAGCGCCTGCGCAAGCTCGAAGGCGTGCTCGCAGTCTGGGTCGAGGAGCGGGAGCAGGCGCAAGTGCTGAGCGTCCAGACCCGCGCGGACGTCCAGCTCACGGCGGCGATCCTCGGGCATCTGAACGGCTCGAACGTGGGCCGCGTGTCGCACCGGGAGCCGACGCTCGAAGACGCCTACGTCGCCCTCGTCACCGCAGAGTGAGACCGCTACGGCTCCTCGGGGTCGGCTGGCTGTACCACATGAAGATGATCTCCCGGTCGCCCTTCGAGGGCTTCGGCCAGGTCATCTACCCGCTCTTCTTCGCGACGGTTGCCTTCTTCGTCTTCCGTGCCGGCGACAGCCCGCGGTCACTGCTGTACGCCTCGCTCGGCGCGGCGGTGATGGGCATGTGGTCGGCGACGAGCACGACCGCGGGCGGCGCGATGCAGCGCGAACGCTGGCACGGCACGCTCGAGTTGCTCGTCGGCACTCCTCCCCACTTCGCTCTCGTCCTGCTCCCGGTGACGCTCGCGATGGCCACGGTCGGCATCTACAGCCTCGCCGCGACGCTGCTCTACGGCCACTTCCTGTTCGGGATCGCGCTGACGGTGCACCATCCGTTCCTGTTCGCGGCGTCGATCGTCGCCACGGTGCTCACGTTCGGCGCGCTCGGCTTCGTCTTCGCGGTCACATTCGTCCGCTTCCGCGCGGCCTGGGCTCTCGGAAACCTCTTCGAGTACCCGGTGTGGCTGATCGGCGGGTTCCTCGTCCCGCTCGGGTTGTTTCCCGGCTGGGTTCGCCCGATCTCGTGGGCGCTCGCTCCGACCTGGGGCATGAACGCGATTCGCGAATCCGCGCTCGGCGGGTCTCCGTTGGACGACCTCCTGATCTGCGCCGGCCTCGGAGCCCTCTACGTCGGGCTCGGCATCCTCGTCACCGAGCGGGTGCTGCGCTCTGCGCGCATTCGCGCGTCCCTCTCGCTGTCGTGACCTCGCTGCGCGTGTTCTTCGTCGGGGGTCGCATGACCTACCGCGCGCTCTTCTACTGGCTGACGCCCCAGATCTACATCCCCAGCCTGCTGATGGCGCCGATCTTCCAGATCCTACTCTTCGCCTACATCGGGAGATCCGCCGGCCTGAACTCGGACAAGTTCTACGTCGTCGGGAACGCGCTCCAGTACTCGGCGGTCCCGTGCCTGTTCGCGATGACGCAGATGATCGGAGGCGAGCGGTACCAGAACACCCTGAGCGCGATCCTCGTCAGCCCGGCGCGCCGCATCCCGCTCTTCTTCGGGCGCGCGCTGCCCGTCGTCGCGAACGGCGCGTTCGTGTCGGCCTTCTCGCTCGCGGCCGGGAGCCTCATCCTCGGCGTCCACATCCCGCTCGCGTCCTTGCCGGCTCTCGCGCTCGTGATCGTCGTCGCCGCGTTCTCATGCACCGGGCTCGGGCTGATCAACGCCGCTCTCTCGCTGCGGATCCGCGAGAACGCCGTGCTCTCGAACGTCATCTTCGGGTTCCTCCTCATCTTCACGGGGGCAAACGTGCCGCTGTCCGCGCTGCCGAGCTGGATGGCCACGATGTCGGAAGGGCTGCCGTTCACCCACGCGATCAAGGCAGCGCGAAGGCTCGCCGACGGCGCGTCGTTCGGGTCGGTCGCGAGCCTCGTGGGGACCGAGGTGCTCATCGGCCTCTGCTACGCGGCCATCGGGTATGCGGTCCTGCGGTTCATGGAGGTCCAGAGCCGTCGCTACGCGAGCCTGGAACGCTCGTGAGGCGGAACCTCCGTCTGCTCGCCGTCGCGTGGGTGCTGAACGTGAAGCAGCTGACGCGCTCCTCGTTCGACGGCCTGCTCGCGATCCTCTGGCCGATCTTCTTCGCGACGGTCGCCTTCTTCATGTTCCGCGCCGGGGGCGATCCCAAGGCGCTCGTCTATGCGTCGCTCGGCGCCGCAGTGATGGGAATCTGGACGGCAACGAGCGTGTCGGCGGGCTCAGCGCTCCAGCGCGAGCGCTGGTTCGGGACGCTCGAGCTGCTCGTCGCCGCGCCCGCGCCCTTCTCGCTCGTGCTCCTGCCCCTCGCGTTCGCGACCTCCGCGATCGGGATCTACTGCATGGCGACGACGCTGCTCTGGGGCCGGTTCGTGTTTGGGATCGATCTCCACCTCGAGCATCCGCTGCTCATGGCCGCGGCGATCCCGGCGACGATCCTCTCGATCGGCGCGCTCGGGTTCCTGATGGCCGTGTCGTTCGCGCGCTACCGCACCGCGTGGGCGCTCGGCTCGATGACCGAGTACCCGATCTGGCTGATCTGCGGCTTCCTCGTCCCGCTGGCGCTCTTGCCGAGCTGGGTGCGTCCCATCTCATGGGCACTCGCGCCGACCTGGGGCATGCGGGCGATCCGTGAGTCCTCGACGGGCGGCACACCCTTGCCGGACATCGGCATGTGCTTCCTCCTGGGGAGCGTCTATGTCGCGATCGGCGTCCTCGTCACGGAGACCGTCCTCCGAGCGGCGCGCCGCAGTGCCAGCCTCTCGCTGACATGACCGTCGCGCTCCGCATCTTCTTCATCGGCGGGCTCACGGCCTACCGCGGCCTCATCAACTGGCTCTCGCCGTGGATCTTCTTCCCGACGCTCGTCATCGCGCCGATCTTCCAGATCCTGCTGTTCGTCTACATCGGGCGGAACGCGGGAGTCCAGTCGGACGAGTTCTACGTGGTCGGGAACGCCGTCCAGTACGCGTCGATTCCCTGCCTCTTCGCGATGACCAACGCAATCGCGGGCGAGCGCTCCCAGCAGACGTTGACGTACATCCTCGTCACCCCAGCCGGCCGGCTGCCTCTCTTCCTGGGCCGCGCGCTGCCCGTGATCGCAAACGCGATGTTCGTCGCGGCTTTCTCGTTGCTCGTCGCGGGCCTCATCCTCGGGATCGACGTGCCTGTCTCGGCCTGGCCCGCAATCGCCCTCGTCATCTTCGTGTCGACCTTCTCGTGCACCGGCCTGGGCCTGATCTGCGCGGGGGTCGGGCTCCGCGTCCGGGAGACGGCCGTCCTCAACAACGTCCTCTTCGGGCTGCTCCTGATCTTCACCGGCGCGAACCTGCGCATCGACACGCTCCCGGGTTGGATGCAGGCCATCTCGCAGCGCGTCCCACTCACGCACGGGATCGAGGCGGCGCGGCGCGTTGCCAACGGCGCCTCCCTCGGCGACGTCTCGCGACTCCTCGTCAGCGAGGCCGTGATCGGTGTCGTCTACACGTTCCTCGGTTACCAGCTGCTGCTCTTGATGGAGCGGGAGAGCCGGAAGCGAGCATCGCTCCAGGTCGCGTGAGCCGCGCCTTGTCCTGGCATAGGGTCGTATTAGGGGCCGAGAGCCGCATTCCGCGGGGCCGGGAGCTCGGCCCGAACCTGCCGGACGCGGGCGCCGCCGATGATCGCGAACGCCCAGATCCGGATGCGCGGTCCGTCCGGGGCCAGCTCGACGTGCTCGCGGGTCATGAGGTCGTTGCCTCCGACGAGACCGACGCCGTGCAGCTCGACGTCGACGCCGGCCGGCACGATCGCCGTCAACGCTCCGACCAGGGAGATGGAGACGATGCGCACGTCCGCACCGCCGATCACCGCCTGGCGGAAGTCGAGGTCCGGCGCCCCGAGCAGGCTGAACGCGAACACGCGTCGTGCCACTCGCCAGGGGCCGCGCCTCTGCACCGACCCGATCAGCGTGATCAGCCACGAGCGGTGTGCGAAGCGGGGCCCGTCTTCTCGCGGGACCGGGAGCTCGCGAAGAACCGCAGCCAGCTCCTGGTCGTTACGAGCGCTGTAGACCTCGTCGAGCCGGGCGGAGAACTCCTCCAGCGCGAGCCGTCCGTGGACGCAATGCTCGCGAAGAACCGTCGCCGCGTGATCGCGTTCGGCGTCACCCACTCTGACGGCAGGCAGGTTCCCGCCGCCGGATCCTTCTTGCGTCACACGGCGAAATCTACTGTTCGCCTGCGAATGGCCGAACCAACTCCCTTCCCCGACCTCAATGCCGTGCTCGCGGATTTCCTGGCGAGCGTCCAGGAGATCCTCGGCGAGAACTTCTGCGGCGCCTACCTGCAAGGATCGTTTGCCGTCGGGGATGCGGACGAGCACAGCGACGTCGACTACATCGTCGTCACGCACGCCGACGTGAGCGACGGGCAGGTCTCCGGGTTGCAAGGCATGCACGAGCGGCTGTTCGAGCTCGAGACACCCTGGGCACAGCATCTCGAGGGGTCGTACTTCCCGAAGGAGCTGCTGCGCCGGGTCGACCTCGGCCGCACCCCGCTCGTCTACTTCGACAACGGCGAGACGAAGCCCGCCCGGGACAACCACTGCAATACCGCGATTGTGCGTTGGTCGCTCCGGGAGCACGGCGTCACCCTCGCCGGCCCGGAGCCGAAGAAGCTGATCGACCCCGTGTCGGCGGACGAGGTCCGCAATAACGTTCGAATCGCGATGGCCGAATGGGTTGAATACGCGTCGATGCCTACGAAGGCGGGCGGCATGAGCCAGAGGGTGCAGGCCCTCATCGTCCTCTCCTTCTGCCGGATCCTGCAGACGCTCGAGAGCGGGAAGGTCACCTCGAAGAAGGTGGCCGGAGAATGGGCGCTCGATGCCCTCGACCCGGGGTGGAAGGGACTCATCCAGCAGGCGCTCACCGACCGGCCGGATCAATGGGGGCAGGTCCACCGACCAGCCGCACCCGAAGACGTCGAGCGCACGTTCGCGTTCATCGACTACGCCCTGAGCAAGGCCTCTGCGAGCGGCTAGTCGACGGACAGGAGATCGACCACGAAGACGAGCGGCTCGTGCGGCTTGATCGCCCCGCCCGCCCCGCGCGCGCCATACGCCATGGCCGACGGAATCGTGAGCTTGCGGCGGCCGCCGACCTTCATGCCCTCGACGCCCGCATCCCAACCGGGGATGACCTGGCCCGCGCCCAGCTTGAACTCGAAAGGCTGCCCGCGGTTCCACGATGCGTCGAACTCCTCACCGGAGGAGAACGCGACCCCGACGTAGTGCACCGAGACCTTCGTGCCCTTCGTGGCCTCGTCTCCCTCGCCGACCGTCAGGTCGTCGGTCACAAGCTCGAAGGGGATGTCGCCCTCCGGCTTCTCGATCTGTGGCCGTTCGAGTGGCGTCAAGAGTCCCTCCTTCGGTGACGAGGCCCCGCCCGCGGGGGCTCAGCGATGTGCGAGCGTACCCCTGATCTTCCGCCAATGGGCTGCGACCGCGCGTCTGTCGCTACGGAAGCGTTAGCCAGTCGCTCTGCGCGCCTCTGCTCCCCGCGCCCTTGACCCAGGGGGGCATTTGCGCAAGGACGATTACCCGGAAGCGCTGACCGGGCTTGAAGGCGCCCGGCGGCTGGTCGTTCGCGTACAGGTCGAGGCGGACGGCTTTCGCGGACCAATGGAGGTCGAGCATGTTCTCGGGCTCGCATGCGAAGCCGCACGACTGATCGCTGGCCTCGAGCTTCAGCCGCGTCTCGCCGAGGAAGACGGCGAGCCACTTGTGGCCCCCTCCGACACTCGCCCACATACGCGGAAGCGGTTCGTTCGGGTCGGCGACAAACCGTTCGATCAAGACGTTCCAGAGGTACGCCGGCCCCGTGGGGGTCGCGAACTCGATCTGCCAATGGGCGTCGGGCTCTCCGTTCGGAGGGCTGCCTGGCGTTCGCCCGACGGCGTCCTGCCCGAGCCCGAGGTAGCGGACGCTGCGAAGCGCCACCGGTGGAGTGTTCGGGCCTGCCTTGGGCCCCGAAATCGTCACCCTCGGGCCGATTGTCGCGCTCTGGACAAAGCGTGGTGTCGATCCCGGCCGATAGAGGACTATGAGTCGGAACCGCTGGCCCGGGGCGAACCGGTGATCGAAGCAGCCCGGCGCTTGGACACAGCCCGGCCCGTCGTTGATGAACAGGTCAAGCCGCACGCCCTTGCCGGAGCCCGGAAGCCGGAGCCAGGACTTCCTAGCGTTTGCCGCGATGTTCATCCGTTTGCCGCCGGCAAAAACGGCGAGCAGGGAAGGAGTCGGCTGCCGAGAGTGTGAGCCTCCCTTGATGCTCGTCTCCGCCTTCAGGCCCATTCCACAGAAGTTCTTCTTCCCGCTGGGATCGCACCGCTCGACCGCGAGCCAGACTACGGATCGCGTCCCCTTGGGAGCCGCGAGCACGACGCTGAAGTGCCCATCGCGCTCGCCGTTCGGGCGAGCACTTCGCCCTTGACCGACAACGTCGCGGTCGAAGCCGACGAACCGAAACTGGCGGATAACCAGCGCGGGCACCGAGCCGCCAGCTTCCTTGTGTGAACTCAGCCGATCGGAGGCGCCGCCGCCCGCCGACGTCGCAACGAGGCAAGTGGCAGAGAAGAGAAACGACAACAGGATGATCGGGCGGTGGCGCAGGCCCATATCGACCTTTCCTTCCTCGGTTCCGCCGATCCTCCGCCGAACCCGATCGCAAGGGAATCGGTAACCCACCGGATCCCGCTCAGTAGTTTCGAGCAGAACTGGTCGATTCGCCGCGTCTACTCGAAGAAGGTCAAGAAGGGTCGCGTCATCTCGCAGAAGCCCACCCCCGGGACCCGGCTCGTCAATTCACGCGAGCAAGAGCCCTACTTGACGAGCGTGAGCATCTTGAACATCGGGAGGTACATCGAGATGATGATCACGCCGACCATCAGACCGACGCCGATCATCATGATCGGCTCGATGATCGAGGTCAGCGTCTGGATCGACGAGTCGACCTCGTCCTCGTAGAAGTCGGCGATCTTGCCGAGCATCTTCTCGAGCTCTCCGGTCTCCTCACCGATCTTGACCATGTGGCCGACCATCGGCGGGAAGATCGGATTCTCGACGAGCGGCTGGGCAATCGGCATCCCGGCGTGCACCTGGGCGCGAACATCTGCAAGCGCGTTCTCGACGACCCAGTTGCCGGCCGTCTGCCCGGTGATCTCGAGCGCCTTGATGATGTCGACGCCCGCGGCGACGAGAGTCGAAAGCGTGCGCGAGAAGCGGGCGATCGTCACCTTCAGGACGACCGGGCCGATCTTCATCGGCGCCCGCAGCTTGAAGCGGTCCCAGAGCTGGCGGCCGTACTCGGTCTTCTTCGCGCGGCGGAAGCCGAAGAAGGCGAGCCCCATCGTCGGGAAGACGAACATCCAGTCGGCCTTGAGGAAGTTGGACATGTTCACGACGTACTGCGTGAGCGCCGGCAGGTCGCCGCCGAGCGTCTTGAAGATGTCGACGAAGATCGGGACGAGGAAGAGCAGCATTCCGATCAGGACGAGCGTCGCGAAGATGAGCACCATCGTCGGATAGATCATCGCGCCCTTCACGCGGCGCTTGATCTGCGTCTCCTTCTCGATCTGGAACGCCACGCGGTCGAGGACCTGGTCGAGAATTCCCGCGGCCTCGCCCGCCTCGACCATCGCGACATAGAGCTTGTTGAAGATCTTCGGGTGCCGGGCCATCGCCTGCGAGAGCAGGAGACCGCCCTCGACGTCGGCGCGCAGCTCGGAGAGAACGGCGCCGAGGTATTTGTCCTCGGTCTGCTCCTCGAGGATGACGAGGGCGCCGACGACCGAGAGCCCCGCGTCGATCATCGTCGCGAACTGGCGCGAGAAGATCTGCAGCGACTTCGGCTTGATCTTCTTGAAGACTGTGCGAGCGCCCTCCTCGCCCTCCGCCGGCAGCTCGTTCAGCCACTGGGCGAGCATGCCGCGCATGCGCAGCTGCTCGCGCGCAGCGTCGAGATCGGGGGCGTGAATCTCGCCGCGAAGCTCGATGCCCTGCGCGTCGATCGCGCTGTATCCGTAGGCCGCCATTCCGCTCTACAGGGGGTTTGTTGTCGTTAGGAGCACCGAAATCCGTATCGGCAGAGGGATCAAGGCCCTTGAGCGATAGCCACAGGCTGCCGATAGCCCTAATCGTGCGCGCGCGACTACGCCGAGAAGGCGGCTTCGGCTTGATCGAGTTGCTGATGGCCATGACGATGTTGAACATCGGGCTGCTGGCCGTGGTCGCAGCCTTCTCGTCCGGCATCGTCTCGCTGAACCGTGCGAGCCGGGTCACGACTGCCGCAGTGCTCGCCGACGGCCAGATGGAGCTCTATCGGTCACTCACGTATGCCTCGATCCGGCTTGAGCCGACTTCGATCCCCGGTACCGCGCCCTACACCACCGACCCGGCCTATAGCGGATCGCAGGTGACCGCCACGTGCGCGGGCCCGCCCCCCGAGTGCAACGCGAGCCGCCAAGCCACCGGCGCCGACAACAAGACCTACCGGATCGACACCTACATCGTCTTGGTGACGCCAACCGGCGGCCGTCCGGTGAAGAAGGTGACCGTGGTCGTTCGCGATTCCAACAGCCTGTCGCTCACGTACGCACGGCAGGTCTCGACGTTCGACCAGTCGACCGGCTAGTTCAGCCGAGCCTCCGCGTCACACTGTTAATTTCGCCGAGCGCCCTATAGCGTGTGAGCGAGAGGGAGGTTCGAGGTGGAAACGACGCCGGGCGTTGGGGTCGGTCGCCGTCGAATCATCAAGCGGCCGCGACTGACGCGCATGCTCGATGAGAGCGGCGCCCGGATCATCCTGCTCGTGGCGCCGGCCGGGTATGGGAAGACGACGCTTGCCCGCGAGTGGCTCGATGAGCGCCGCGCGACCTGGTACCACGCGGGGCCCGCGTCGGCAGACGTGGCGGCGCTTGCAGTAGGCCTGGCAACGGCGGCGGCGGAGGTGCTCCCGGGAGCCGGCGACCGCATGCGGCAAAGGCTCCGCGCCACAGACCGCCCCGAGGAAGACGCGCGAATCTTGGCCGAGATGCTCGCTGAAGACCTGGCGGAGTGGCCGGAGGACGCTTGGCTCGCAATCGACGACTACCACTTTGCCACGGACACGCTGGCACCTGAGGCTTTTGTTGGCGCGTTGGTAGAGCTCGCACCAATTCTGCTGCTGATCGCAAGCAGACGTCGACCAAGCTGGGCAACAGCCCGTCTCCGACTGTATGGACAAATGCTCGAGGTCGATCGAACGTTGCTTGCAATGAACGACCAAGAAGCCCTCAACGTGCTCTCGCAACGCGGTGACGCTTCCACGCTGGTTCATCAAGCAGCTGGTTGGCCAGCTGTAATTGGCCTCGCGGCGCTTACTTTGCAGTCGCGCATCCCTGCGAACGACGTTCCATCGGCCCTTTTCGATTACTTCGCCGAGGAGCTTCTCCAGGGCTCTGATCGAGATACTCAACTAGCACTTTGTCGCCTTGCTGTGGTTCCCTCGATAACTGCCGCAAGCGCTGGGCATCTTCTTGGATCGTCGTTGGCTCGCAACGTCCTCGCTGAATCAGTCTCGGCGGGGATTCTTCTGCCACAACGCAACGACGAGTACGAGTTGCACCCTCTACTGCGGGCCTTTCTCCAAGAGAAGCTCCAGGAGGTTGACGAGCGCCTGATGGCATCTACGGTTGCACGTGTCGGCGAGTTTCTGCTTGATCATCGACACTGGAACGATGCTCTCGCGCTGGCTCAGCAGTCTCGCGACCCAACCCTCCTCGAGGATCTCATCGCATCGGCCTGGGAGCCAATGCTCGACGAGGGGCGTCTCGCCACTCTCTCAAGTCTCGCTGAGCTTGCGCAAGAACTACGACTGCGATCTTCACTACTCGACCTAGTAGAAGCAGAGATCGCCTTTCGTCAAGCCGCGTACCGAAAGGCCGAGACGCTCGCTGGCGAGGCCATCCGGGGGCTTGAAGATGACCATCTACTCGTGCGTGCCCATACCCGTGCTGGGCAAAGCGCACACTTTGAGAGCAGGGAGGAAGATGCCCTGGCGCATCATCGTCGCGCCCAATCAATTGCAACGCACGTGTCGGACAAACGGGAGGCGCTTTGGGGAGAGTTCGTGTGCGCGATCGAGCTCGAACAGGCCGACTGCGCCGAAGTGCTATCAAGGCTTGAGGCGCTGGGGTCAGATACCGCCACGGATGCGGTGCGAATAGCCAATGGTCGAATGCTCTCAGCCATCCGAGACGGCTCCGGAATTGAGCCGGAGCTCTTCTCGGCCGTGCACCGTTTGCCTCGAGTTAATGATCCTCTCGTTCGATCGTCTTTTCTGCACGTCTGGTCCTATGTTCTGACTTTGACTGGGCGCTATGCCGAGGCGCTAGAAGCAACGGACCAGCAACTTCAAGACGCAGAGCAATATCGACTCGAGTTTGTCCTACCTCATACGCAGATACGCCGAGCAGTAGCCCTTCGTGGCTTGCGAAAGTTTCGTAACGCCCTCGACTGCCTCAACAAGGCACAACAGGATCGAAGTGCCATTGACGACTACGTCGCGCTCGCCGCACGTTCAGCCCGGATTGGTATCTATTTGGCGATGGGAAACCTCGAAGCTTCGCTGGACATTGCAGAGCCGAACTTACCGACACTGGCCCCGGCAAATGCCGTGGCTGAACTAATGGCGACTAGGGCTTTGGCCCTCGCCTGCGCGGGGCAAGGCCCCGAGGCCATGCGCGTCGCTACTCGATCGAGATCCCTGAGTTCGGCGGCCGAGCCGCGCCTGCTTGCAAAGCTGGCGAACGCGGTGGCGGAATTAGAAACGCAGAATGCGTTCTCACTCGCTCAGGAAGTGTTTGCAGACGTTGTGCGCTCAGGGAACGTCGACGCGTTCGTCACTGCCTACCGCGGCTGCAAGAAGCTCTTGACAGAGGTTGCACGCAACGACGAACTGCACGGACAGCTTGGCGCCATTCTGTCGAATGCGAACGATCTCAAGCACGCGCTGCCGGCTCTCCCTGGCCTTCGGTCTTTCCGTACCCCTGGCGACTCATTGCTTTCACCGCGCGAGAGAGAGGTGCTCGCGTTGGTTTCACAAGGTCTCAGAAACCGAGAGATTGGTGAGCAGCTCTTCATTAGCGAGGTGACCGTTAAGGCGCATGTCAGGAACATCATGAGGAAGCTGGGTGCTCGATCGCGAGCACACGCAGTGTCGCTCGGGAACCGTCTCGACTAGGCCGCGCTCACAGCCTGGATCTGAGGAGTCCATTCTTCGAGCTCCAACTTGAAGTCCATCCGTACTCCGCGCCGATAGTCTTCAGTAGCCCCCGCGAGAATTGCCTCAAAGGCAGCCACGATCCGCGTGTCGAATTGGCTCTCGACAGCTTGAGCAAGACGAAGACGGGCAACTTGACTCGGTATGGCATCGCGGTATGGACGATCCGAAGTCATTGCGTTGTACGCGTCGGCGACGGAAATGATCCTTGAAAGGAGCGGGATCTGCTCGTCGACTAGGCCGTCCGGATAACCCTGGCCATCGACTCGTTCGTGGTGATGCCGAACGATCTTGGCAATCTCGGCATAGTCATCAACCTTTGCCAGAATTCGCTCGCCGATCACCGAGTGTTCCTCCATCTGTCTCCGCTCCTCAAGCGTGAGCGCGCCGGGTTTCTCGAGCAGGCCAGGCGGTAGGCCGATCTTCCCAATATCGTGAACGAGTCCGCAGCGATGGACGAGTTGTTGCTGCCCAAGCTCAAGTGCGAGTCGCTCCGCAATATCCCTCGCGTAAATCGCCACTGCTGCCGAATGCCCAGCCGTGTAGCGGTCCCGAGCATCCAACGTTGCGACAAGGGCGCTCGCAAAGGAAAGGTTCGCACGTTCGAGGTGAAGATTGGCGTCAACAAGGTCTTCTGCCAGGCGGCGCTGGTCTTGGTACATCAAGAAGGATCTCTGCGCCGCGAGGGCTGGAGCGAGGAAAAGAGGCAGCGTCCAGGGCGACACCTGTCGATAACCGACTACCAAGAGCGCGACGACGGGTGCATACAGTGGCAATGCGGTTACCAGGAGAGGGCCGAGAGTTCGGAGCAGCGAGAGCGGATTCCCATGTCCCCGTAGCTTGAAGAGCAGGGCACCGAACGTCACATCTGATGCTTGCGCCATCAGCACAGCGCCAACCGTTGCAACCGCGATTCTCGTTGTGTCGTTGTGCGAGCCCTCGATCTGGAACGCCACCAAGCCCGCACAAGCCGCTCCGATTGAACGACCAGAGGCATAAGTAAGCCAACGTAGGTAAGGCCGGGGGAAGTCTCCGAGCATGGATGCGACCGAAACGACCATCGCCGCGAGCGGACCAAAAAGCACCGCTGCAATCAACTGCGGGAAGAGCGAGATTGATGCCTTGACGGTGCTATTGAGTTCGATCTTCCCCCGTTCGGCACTCATTGCCGCCCCGCTGAGCGCCGCAATCGCCCACAGGTTCCCCGACGGATAGCCCAGAAGTACAAGGGCAGAAGCAAGCAAGAGAGCCACTACGGAGAGGAAGACAGCGAACAGTGCAACGGCCGGTTCAACTGACCGACCAGACTTCAGCAATCCTTCAGGAATCCGCTTGATTCTCCCCCAAAAGGGGTATACCCTCGAGGAGCCGTCAGTCCCTAGCAAAGGAGTGGGAAAAGTGCGCAAGGCTATGCTTCGACTCATTTCTCGGGCAGCGAGCCCGGGGAATATCTCGGTCTGGTAGCGGGTTCCCGTAGCTTCCGTTGTCCACAGCTAACGGGCATCCCCCTGTTGAGGGATATCCACAGGGTGTGGAGAACTAGAGGAAGTTAGGCGCCGGCTGCTAGGCGATCAGACCGCGGCGGAAGCCTACGGCGACTGCATGGGCCCGAGAGCGTGCTTGCAGCTTCGCCAGTAGGTGCCGCACGTGGCTCTTCACGGTCTCTTCCGAGAGGAAGAGCCTGTGACCGATCTCGCGGTTGACGAGACCCTCCGAGATCAGCTGGAGCACTTCGATCTCACGAGCGGTCGGTTCCTGCTCGAGCTCCCGGAGGGGAGCGGCGAACGGAATGACCTCCGCGTTGCCCTGGCCTCGCCTCGCGGCCACTGCGTCAAACCGACGCGAGTGGTTCACGTAACGGGACAGGATCTCTTTGCGCTCTGCAGCATCCACGACATTCCGCGTATCGGCGTGGTGTGCTGCCTGCTTTAGAAGTGGGACTCCCTAAATCGAGGGTTACCGTTTTCGGGTAGCCGATTTCGCTACCCGGACGGTAGTTCCGGGGGACGTTTCTGAGTCCCGGCCTCGAAAACGGGCTCGGCCGCCTTCGGCTCGATCCGGCCCGCCTTGATCTCATCGGCCCAGTGGCAGGCGGCGAGATGGCCGTCGGCGAGCGTCCGTAGCTCCGGAACGTCGGTCTTGCATCGCGTCGGCTGCACGTACGGACAGCGCGTGTGAAAACGGCACCCGGCCGGCGGAGTCACCGGGCTCGGCACATCGCCGGCCAGGAGGATCGTCTCCCGTTGCTCCTCGACGTCGGGATCGGGAATCGGCACCGCCGAAAGCAGCGAGATCGTGTACGGGTGGAGCGGGTTCTCGTAGAGCTCGTCGGCGGGAGAGATCTCGACGATCACACCTAGGTACATGACCGCGATCCGGTCGGAGATGTGGCGGACGACGGCTAGATCGTGCGCGATGAACAGGTAGGTGAGGTCGAACTCGTCTTGGAGGCTCTCGAGCAGATTGACGATCTGCGCCTGAATCGAGACGTCGAGCGCCGAGACTGGCTCGTCGCAGACGATCAGCTTCG
>JBGOSR010000039.1:0-14939 GCA_041476065.1 Gaiellaceae bacterium | reverse complement strand
ATCCGCTGCGAAGTGATCGCGGGGCGCGACCTCGTCGAGGCGGGAAGTCGCGCCGAGGCCGCCCGCCGCGGCCTCCAGCGTCTCGAGGGCAAGGACTACGTCGTCGCGGACGGTGACGTGATTAACGTGCGCTTCAACGTCTGATCGCTAGCAGCAGCCACCGCAGCAGCCAGAGTCGCCTTCGCAGCACGCTATGCTTGTCATTGCCTTCTCCTTTCATCGAAAGACATCGATGAAACGCTAGTTGATATATTGATCGTCGTCAATGAAGAAGATCGCGACAATGACTTGCTGTTCTCCCGGGGCGCCGCCGCTTCGCGCGAAGGAGTTCGAGGATCTCTCCTCGCGCTTCAAGGCTCTCGCGGATCCGACGAGGCTTGCGATCGTGAACCGGCTCGCAGGCCGCGGAGACACATGCGCCTGCGAGTTCAACTCGCTCGGCCTCGCTCAGCCGACGGTCTCGCATCACCTTCGCGTTCTTCGCGAGGCCGGGTTGATCGAGGTCTCGCACAAGCGCGGGACGTGGGTCTTCTACCGGCTCGTGCCCGAGGCTGTCGAGGCGCTCGCCTTCGCGCTTGGCGGTGCGCGGGAGCCGGAGCTCGTGCTCGCTACCGCCGAGGGCACGGTTGCCCGCTAGCCGGGTTCTCTTCGTCTGTATCGGGAACGCCGGCCGTTCGCAAATGGCACAGGCGTTCTACGAGCGAGCCGGCGGCGAGGCCCGCTCGGCCGGCACACAGCCGTCGCCTGCCGTGCACCCCGAGGTCGTCGAGGTCATGCGCGAGCTGGGCATCGACCTCGAGGGCCGTGTGCCACACAAGCTGTCGCACGAGGACGTCGAGTGGGCCGAGCTCGTCGTGACGATGGGCTGTGGCGACGCATGCCCCGTCCTGCCGGGCAAGCGGTATCTCGACTGGAACCTTCAAGACCCCGCTGGAATGCCCGTTGAGGTCGTACGGGGAATCCGCGACCGGATCGCCGGCCTCGTCGAAGAGCTCCCCGGCTAGTCCGGAACGGGCCGCGTCGCGGCGACCGAGTCGAGCTGGTTCGCGTGGTACAGGACGGCCGCCTCTGCGGTGCGTGCCGCCCGCGCGTCGTGGTGGGATCCGACTGCGTGCAGCAGCTCGGCGCGAACTGCGGCCTCGAGTGGCGCCGCCCGCTCTTCGATCAGGCGCAGGCCGAGATGCACGTGCCCGAGCAGCCTCCCCTCCTCGGTCGGGCGGAAGGTCGGCCCGCGAGTGAGCTCGACTGTTCGACCGACGTCGTGGAGTAGCGCCGCCGCAAGCAGAAGGTCGGAGCGCAACCGCGGATGGAGCTGGGCTATCTCGCGGCAGATCGTCGCCACGCCGACCGTGTGCTCGAGCAGGCCACCCGCATAACTGTGATGGCCCTCGACCGTCGCCGGCAACGAGCGCAGCCGGCCGCGCAGCTCGCCGTCCTCGAGAAAGCGCTCCGCGGCGGACTTCAGGCCGGGATGCGAGATCTCCCCGGCGAGAAACTCGAGGAAGCCGTCGAGCTCATCCGCGTCGCGGCGCATGGCCGGCGCGAGCGCGGCCGGATCGAGGTCCTCGACCGGTTCGAGCGAGCGCACGTCGAGCTGCAGGCGATCGCGGAAGCGGTCGACGCGGCCAAGCACGCGCACGGCGTCGCCCTCGGCAAAGCGGCTGTCGAGGAGATCGACGTCGGTCCACACGCGTGCCTCGATCCGGCCGCTGGGGTCGACGAGCTCCAGCGCGAGGTACGGGGCACCGCCTCGGGTTCGCAGGCGCTCCTTCTTCGCGACCGCATAGACACCCTCGACGACCCGATCCTGCTCGAGCTCCGCGATCGCAGACACGCACCGAGTCTAGGCCCGGAAACGGATGCTACGGTCCGCATAAGTGGCCGAGATCAAGCCGTTTCAGGCACTTCGCTACGACACCGAACGGGCCGGCCCGCTCGCTGACCTCGTCGCGCCGCCGTATGACGTCATCGGCCCCGAAGAGCGCAGCGCCTTGCTCGCGAAGAGCCCGCACAACGTCGTCCATCTAACGCTGCCAGACTCGGACGAGGAGGCGGGCCGGAGCTTCCGCGAGTGGCGCCAGCAGGGCATCCTCGTTTCCGAAGAACCGGGCTTCTGGGCGCTCTCCCAGGACTACGTCGGTCCGGACGGCGTCTCCCGCACTCGCACCGGCATCGTCGGCTCGCTGCGAGTCGAGCCGTACGAGGCGGGCACGGTCCTCCCGCACGAACGAACACACCGCGGGCCGAAAGAGGGACGGCTGCGCCTCCTCCGCGAGGTACGTGCCCAGCTCGAGCCGATCTTCCTTCTCTACGAGGGTGACGCGCCCTTCGAAACACCCCGCGATGTGCCCGAGCTCGAGGTCGAAGGCACCCGTCTCTGGCGGCTTCCGGATGCGAGTCTTGGCGATGTCTTCGCCGATCGCCGGCTCCTGATCGCAGACGGGCATCACCGTTACGAGACGGCGCTCGCGTACCACGACGAAGTCGGAACCCCGGAAAGTGGGTACATGATGGTCGTGCTCGTCAGCCTCGAGGATCCCGGCCTCACGATCTTCCCCACCCACCGAGTCTTCCGGGAGGCTCCGGCGCATGATCTTCCCGCGGGCGAGGTGCGGCGCGACCCCGAGTCGGCGCTCCGCGAGCTCGGGGAGCTGTCCCGGGAGCGTGCCGCCGTCGTCGTCTACGACGGGAAGACCGAGCTCGCGGTCGACGGCTCGGGTGAGCTCGACGTCCAGCTCGTCGACCGGCTCGGCCACGAGGGCCTCTCGTACACGGCCGACTGGCGCGACGCGGTTCGCGCCGTCGACGAGGGCGAGGCCGTGGTGGCCGTCCTGATGCGGCCGACGCGCATCGAAGACGTCTTCGAGATTGCGGCGCGCGGCGAGACGATGCCGCAGAAAAGCACGTACTTCTATCCCAAGCTGGTTTCGGGCCTGCTCCTCCACCCTCTCGAATCGTGACGAACGACGACTGGCTAGCGTTCTGCCGCGCGGCGGTCGAGGACCTGCGCGGCGTCTTCGCGAGCATGCCGACGCGCGTCGAGCGCGAACCGGTGCTCGGCACCGGCGTCGGCGGCGACGAGACGACTGAGGTCGACGCGGCGGCAGAGGCTGCGATCGTTGCCCGACTGGAGCGGCTCCACGACGAGGAGGGGCTCGACTTCCATCTCGTCTCGGAAGAGCTCGGTGAGCGCTCCTTCGGCGAATCCCCGACGCTGCGGGTGATCGTCGACCCGATCGACGGCTCGCTGAACGCGAAGCGCAACATCCCGTTCTTCTCGGTCTCGATCGCGGTTGCCGAGGGCTCTGCGATGAAGGACGTCGTCTTCGGCTTCGTGCACGACTTCGGCTCCGGCGAGGAGTGGACGGCGACAAGGGGAGGCGGCGCCTGGCTGAACGGCGAGCGGCTCGGCGCGGTTCGGCCGAAGGACGAGATCGAGGTGCTCGCGCTCGAGGCGACTGTGGCGGGCGCCGTCGCCGACAAAGCGGAGGCCTTCGCCGGTTTCGCCAGGCGCCTTCGGATCATGGGCTCGCTTGCCCTCTCCCTGTGCAACCTCGCCGCGGGCCGCGTCGACGCGGTCTGCTCGCTCAAGGAGGCGCGCGCTGTCGACATCGCGGCGGCGCAGCTTCTCCTCCGGGAGCTCGGCCTGCCGATCATGTTCGTGGACGCGGCCCCGTTCGACGAGGGGCCGCTCGACACGGCAGCGCGCTCGCCGGTGGCCGCCGCCGGAACGCAGGAGCTCTGCGAGCGGCTGGCCAACCTCGTTGCCACCTGAGCCGGTACCCTCGACAGCATGGCACAGCCCACCCGCGAGCAGATCACGGAGGCCCTCGGCAAGGTCATCGATCCCGAGCTGAAACGGCCTGTCACAGAGCTCGAGATGGTGCGCGAAGTGCTCGTCGAGGGCGGGAACGTCGCCGTCACGCTCGCGCTCACAGTCGCCGGCTGTCCTCTGCGCTCGAGCTTCGAGAATCAGGTGAGCGAGCATCTGCTGCCGCTTCCGGGGGTCGAGTCCGTGTCGCTCGCGTTCGACGTCATGAGCCCGGAGGAGCGGGCCGCCTTGACCCAGAAGCTGCGCGGGAGCGTCAACGAACGCTCGAAGGGCGTCTCCGTCGACGCCGCGACACGGGTGCTCGCGATCGCGAGCGGCAAGGGCGGGGTGGGCAAGTCGACGCTCTCGGTGAACCTCGCGGCGGCCTTCGACCGGCTCGGGCAGCGCACAGGAATTCTCGATGCGGACGTCTACGGGCACTCGATCCCGCACATGCTCGGGGTCACGCAGCGCCCGGTCGTCGTCGACAAGATGATCGTCCCGCCCGTCCGCGGCGATCTGAAGCTGATGTCGATCGGCTTCTTCCTCGACGAGAACGCGCCCGTCATGTGGCGCGGGCCGATGCTTCACCGCGCGCTCGAGCAGTTTCTCTCCGATGTGCACTGGGGCGAGCTCGACACGCTGGTCGTCGACATGCCGCCGGGAACGGGGGACGTCTCGATCTCCCTCGGTCAGCTGCTTCCTCGCGCGGAGGTGGTCGTCGTCACGACGCCTCAGGCTGCCGCCCAGCAGGTCGCGGTGAGGGCGGCGCAGATGGCCCAGAAAACCGGAATGCGCCTGATCGGCGCCGTCGAGAACATGTCGTACCTCGTGGGCACCGGACAGGAGATCTTCGGCGCCGGCGGCGGGGAGGCCCTTGCGGAGGCGATCGATGCGCCCTTGCTGGGCAGGATCCCGCTGGATCCCCGGTTGCGGGAGTGCGCCGACGAAGGCGAGCCACTCGTCTGGGCAGAGCCGGAGAACGAGACCGCCCTCACGCTTACCGCGCTCGCAGATGCGATCACCGCGACCGGCGTCGAGCCCGGACGGGTCAAGAAGCCGCTTCCGCTCGTCTCCTGAAGCACGAAGGGCGCCCGAAGGCGCCCCTCGTCGATCCTTACGACAGCGTCGTTAGCAGGCGGCGCGGTAGATGAGCGCGGAATTGTCCGGCGAAACCGGGGCGTCTGCCCCGAGCTCACCGCTTAGCGTGTCGCCGACGATCGTCGCCGACCAGTTGCCCAGCAGACGCGAGGCCGGGCGGTGCACCTCGCCGTTCGCAAGGCCGTCGAGATGGTTTCCGTTGTCGATCACGGCCGACAGGTGTGCGTTCGACTTCGCCCTGGTGCGTGGGTTGGCGGGTGTGCTGTTCGTCGAATGCCAGTTGCCGGAGGCCCAGCCGTCACCGGTGGTCTCGTTCACGACGGTGTGCATGTCGATGACGAGCGATCCGGCCAGGCGGGGCTCGGCGCTCGTCGACGTGCCGCGCCAGACCGCGTTCGTGATCCGGAACGTGTTTCCGTTCGCCACGCAGGTCCGCGTGTGCATTCGGGTCTGGGTTGCGGTGAATGCGGCGGAGACGTCCGAGGTCTGAGGCTGCGGCCGTGTCGCCGATGCGGCTCCGACGAGAACGAACAGGCCGACTGCAGTCAGTAGAGCTACGTGCTTGGGATGGTCCATACCGATTACTCCCCTTTCATCGTTCTGCAAGGAGAGGATCCCCGGCCAGCGTGAAGAGTTCGCGTGGTACTCGTAAAGATTTCGTGAGGACTGAGGTCCCCGGGGCGAGTTAGTTGCCCGGTCGACCGGTCCGCGACGGCACGCACTGGACGCGCTGGATGACCGCGGGGTGAGTGGACGTCCCTGATGACCCGATCGCCGCGTACAGCACCGAGTTGCTTTGAATTGCCTCGAAGTTCGCGACCAAGCGCCCGCCCGGCGATGCGCCCAGGTCGTGGACGGTGCCGGTTATCAGCCCGTGCAGGTTGACCCCTCCGCTCGTGACGACGCCCGTGTACACGGCTCGAACCTTCACCGTCTGGGTCGAGGGGTCGGTCACGGCGAGCAGGCCCTGGGACGTTCCGTTTCCCGTGGTCGTGTTGACGATGCTGACGAGCGAGAGTGCCGCGATACCGGTCAGCCGAGGATCTCCGGTCATCGCTCCGGCCCAGGTTTCGAAGGCCTGCCGGTACTGGCCGTCATCGCCCGCACACATGTGTTCCTGCATCGTCACGCGGGCCGCGCTCAAGACGGCGCTCACGGGGCTCGTGTGCCGAGGCGCGACGGCCGCACTTGCGCCCACGGCGAGCGCGGCCGCAAGGACGACGAGCGGGAGCCAGAGCCTCAGTCTTCTCATTCGCTGATGATCTTGTCAGGGTTGGCGGGCAATGGGCAACCGAGAAGAGGTCCTGGCGAAGCTCGCGCGGCTTGGTTTCGCCAAGTCCGACGTCGAGGTCCTCGCCGACCACTTCCTCGACGCAGAAGCGCGAGGCCGGGTTGGGCATGGCCTCACTCGGGTCGACTGGCTCTCGAGCCTCCCGGACCTGAATCCGGACGCGCGAGGAGCAAGGGTGCTGGCGGAACCGGGCTTCGAGCGCTGGGAAGGTCGCGGCGCGCTTGGCTACCTGACGCTCGCCGCCATCTGTGAGGCGCAGCTGGCCGATCCGCCGGCCCACGCGCGCGTGATCGTCGCCAAGGACTGCTTTCCGACCGGCATGCTCGGCCACTGGGTGCGCAAGCTCGCGGACGGCGGGCTCGTTGCAGCCCTGACCGCGACCTCGCCTGCGCGGCTCGGCCACCCCGACGGCGGCCCGCCGCTCGCCGGCACGAATCCCTTGGCAATTGCGATCCCGAGCTCCGATGGACGACCCGTGGTTGCCGACGTGTCGATGGGGCGCGTCACCTACGGCGAGGTGATCGCTGGTGAGGCGAGCGAAGAGGAGCTCGTGCCATTCGGCGGAGAGCACGCGCACAAGGCCTTCGCGCTGGCGATCGGGCTGCAGCTCCTCGTCGATGCGCTCGCCGGAGACGGTTACGGGGCTGTCCTCCTCGTCGCGCGGCCGGAGGCGGACCCGGTCCCCGCGCTACGCGCTCGAGGCGCCGGCGTCAGGCTTCCCGGCGATCGCTGAGGCGAACTCCGGCTCCTCCCGGATCGGGTCGAGGTCGGTGTCCTTTCCCGCCAGCTCGCGAAAGTCGGGATCGAGCTGCACAGCGCCCTTCAGGTGGCCGAGCGCCTCCTGCTTCCTGCCGGCCAGGCTCTCGGCGCAGGCGAGGTTGTAGAGGACGCCCGAGTCGTCGGGCGTCTCGACGAGGAGCTGTTCGAAGACCTCGATCGCCTTGTCGTATTCCTTGCTGCCGAAATAGGCGAGAGCAGGTGCGTTCCGCTCCCACCGGGACGGTGTGAACGCTACGCCGGGCTTGCCGCCGACGATCACGACGGCCGTGCCGGCCTCCTTTGCTATCGCGCTGCGCTTCGCGGCCGGGTCTCGAACGAAGACGAAGGTGCCGGCCGGCGCGTCGATTTCGTCTCCGTCGACGGTGAACGTCGCGTGGCCGTTTGCGACGAAGTAGAGCTCCTCGTGCCCTCCGGCCTGCGTTCCCAACTCGTCGTGCTCGCCGACCAGCCGGCCGCCGGCCTCGTCGACGACGTACGCGTTGACGCCGAACGCCTGGATCCCGAAATGCGTGCGAACCATCGCCCAGCGCGAGCTTCCGATCTGGAGCGTGAGGTCGGAGAGGTGCGCGCTGCCGCTCACGCCGGGAACTCCGGATCGTCTCGGAGCCAGTCGAAATCCTTGTCGCCCTGGGCGTACTCGCGGGCCTTCGGATCGAGCTCGATCGCACGGGCTAGGTGCGCGAACGCGGCCTCGCGGTTCCTCGTCAGGCTCTCGAAGCAGGCCGCGTTGTAATAGCCCTGCCACTCGTCCGGGCGATCGGCGATTGCCTGCGTCAGCGCGCTTCTTCCCTTCTGCTCGTCGCCGTTTCGGAAGTGGCCGAAGGCGACGAAGATCTCTTCCCAGGGGGAGATCTCGTGCGGGACGCCCGCCTTCGCGCCGAAGGCGACGACCGTTGTCTTCGGCTCCGCCGCGACCGCGCCCCGCTTCGTGCCCGGCGTCGCGTAGACGAAGGTTCCGGCCGGAGCGTCGATCTCCTCGTCGCCGAGCGTGAACGTGGCGCGGCCACTCGCCACGAAGTAGAGCTCCTCGGGGCCGTCCCGCTCGAAGTGCTCCTCGACGACGCGCTCGTCGCCCTTCTCGGCCGTGTATGCGTTCGTCCCGAAAGCCGTGATACCGAGCCGACGGCGAACCGGACGCCAGAGCAGCCCCTCGTCGTCGACCGGGAAGCGGTCGAGATCGTCGATGTGCGCGACTTGGTACGCCTTCTCGCTCACGTTCTGCTCCTCAGGGCTTCGAGGACGACGGGATCTATCTGCTCTACTCCGTCAACGCGGTCCTCGAGGTTCTCCTTGCCGGTCCAGCAGACGAACGCATCCTCGAGCTCTCCTTCGTAGCCGAGCCCGGCGAGCCGCTCGCGCAGCTCGGCCGCCAGCGCCTCGTCGACGGCGAGCCACTTTTCGCGCGGCGTCTTGCCGAAGATCTCGTCGTGCAGGACGTAGATGCGCCGCAGCTCCTCGATCGGCCGCTCGTGGTCCTCGACGCGGAGCTCGACGACGGTGTCCGACAGCTGCGCATAGCCGCCGTCCCGCTCGACGACCAGGAGTGCCGACGACTGTTGCCCACGGCTGTCGCCGCCGGCTGCCTGCGCGGCGGCGAGGCAGTCGATCAGGCGCTCGGCAAGCGGCCGGCCGTCGCTTTCTTCGAAGGTCGTGGCCAGGGCGTCGACGGTCTCGGCGGAGACAAGGATGTTTCCCTGCGCGGCATATCCCTGTCCGGTGCGCCCTCCTGCCCAGTCCATGCACTCCGTCCCGGTATAGGTGGCGGCGTTGCCGTTGCTGTCGACGACCCCGAGCTGGCGGTGGTTGCGGCCGTCGTCGGCTGCGGTCAGGCGATCGACGACCTCCTGTGCCGACAGGCCTTCACGAAGCAGCCCGAGCCCCTGCGGCCCGTAGCGCGGGTTCGCGTAGGCCTGCGTTGCGACCGCGCCCACGTGCGGCTCGGCCCAGGGCACGACCGAGCCGACTGAAAGGAACTTCGACTGGACGGCGACGCCCCACTGGCCCGCGTCGAGATCGCACGCGACGATCGAGTACGTGGAGACGATCGGACTAGCCATACGTCTTTTCGACCAGGTCGATCTGGAGCAGGTCTGAGCTCGGCACCAGGACGCAGGCTACTTCCGGTCGGGCAAGCGCCGCCAGCACCTTCTCCTCGCTGTCCGCACGCACGACGACGGGCGTGCCTTCCTCGTGCGCGGCGCGCAGCTTCGCGTCGTCGAGCACGTCGAGCACGAGCGGCTCGGCAGGGAACTCGATCTCCCCTTCGACCGCAAGCTGGGGGACGCGCTGCTTCGTCGCGCCGAACCAGCGCTCTCTCAAACTTCGACCGTTTCCCCGGGGGCCGGCTCCAGGATCTCGACCCCCGGCGCCAGCTTCCGCAACTCCGCAGGCGTCCCGTGTAGCAGCGGAAACGTCCCGTAGTGGCAAGGCACGCAGCGGCTGACGCCGAGCAGCTCGAGCGCGACGGCCGCCTCGCGCGGGCCCATCGTGAAGTGGTCGCCGATCGGGAGGATCGCCACATCCGGCTCGTAGATGCGCCTGATCAGCTGCATGTCGCCGAAGACGCACGTGTCGCCCGCGAAGTAGAGCTTCGTCCCGTTCTCGACTTCGATCACGAGGCCCGCCGGCTCGCCGAGGTAGGTGCCGTCGTCTGCGCTCGACGAGTGCTTCGCGTCCGTGAGCGTGATCTTGATGCCGTCGACGTCAACGGTCCCGCCTTTGTTCGGCGCATGCGCCATGTTCTCGGCGAGCCCTTGTCCGGAGAGCCAGCCGCGAACCTCCACGAGCGCGACGACCGCGCAGCCGTGCTTCTTCGCGAGGTCGAGCGTGTTGCCGACATGGTCGGAGTGGCCATGCGTGATGGCGATCAGGTCGACGCGCTCCGGCTCCTTCTCGTTGTCCGGGCACTTCGGGTTCTCGAGCCAGGGGTCGACGTAGACGCGCTTTCCGCCCGGGGTGTCGAAGCGAAAGGCGGCGTGGCCGAGCCAGGTGAGTTGAACGGCGGGCAATGCGGAGCTCCTTTCGGGCGAGGCGTCTGAGATTAACCCGAATGCCCACGTAGCTCGACCAGAACGTACGCATCCACGGGCTCGCTCTTGCCCTTCAGGTCAAGGGGGCCGAGCGGTTCGACCACGGCCAAGCCGGTGAGTGCCGCATGGGTCAACGGGCCGATCACGACACGACCCGGTTCGGCGGCCGCCTGGAGACGGGCGGCGAGGTTCGTCGTGTCGCCGATCGCGGTGAAGCTGTGGTGCTCGGCGGCACCGACGTTTCCGATCACCGCGGGGCCGCTGTTGACTCCCACGCGGAACCGCGGCCAGTCCGGCCGCCCTGCTGCCACAGACTCGGAGGCGACGGCGAACTCGAGCGCAGCGCGTGCGGCGCGCAGCGCGTGATCCGGCTGATCGGCCGCTGCGTTGAAGACGACCATTACCGCGTCCCCCGCGAATCGCTCGATCATCCCGTCTTCGGCCGCGACGACGGGCACGACTTTCGCCCAGTAGGCGTTCAGCATGGCGACGACCTCCGCTGGGGTCGACCGCTCGGAGAAGGCTGTGAAGCCCTGGAGGTCTGCGAAGAGCACGCTGACGTCTCGTTCCTCGCCGCCGAGGTCGGCGGCTCCCGGTTCGTGTCGAAGTCGAGCTACGAGCTGGGGTGAGAGATACGGGCTGAACAGCTCGTCCAACCGCTTGAGCTCTCCGGCGGCGTGCTCCAGCAGCCTCGCCTCCTCCTCGGTCAACTGGTCACGCTCGCGGATCGTCTCCATCGAAGTCTCCGAGTCGGCAAGCTCCCCGAGGGCTTGGGCATACCGTTGGCCGACCAGTTCCGCCGTGTGCTCCAGGTAGAGATCTTTGAACACGGCCGCGGCGGACCGGCGCCGTCGGTACTCATTCCGCGAAGTGAGCGCGACGATTCCGAAGGCGGCGGCCATCAGCACATGCCACTCCCACCAGGACGCATGCCAGTTGCGGCCGAGGGCGATCGCGGCCATCGCCTCCGCCAGCAAGGTGAAAGCGGTCGCCACGGCCAGCGGCATTGCGGCTCGCCGCCGCCGGTAGAGGACGAGGTAGCGAGCGCCTGCGTACGCGTACAGCGGGACTCCCAGCCCGGCGAGCGTGTAGATCGGGCCGTGAGCCTCGGTAGGAGAGAGAGGGCGGTCGAGAGCCGGCAGCTTCGCGAGCGAGTAGGCCGCCCAGGCGGCGAGAAGCGCAAACACGGCTCCCCGGAGCAACGCCTGCCGTCGCATGATCGCTGCGGACAGCTCGGGAGACAGCTCGAGGGCCGAGGCTGCTGCGAAGAGCCCTGCGATCAGGAGCCCGACGGGCGTGGCGACGACGAAGCCTGCATTCGGCTTTGCCAGCAGAACACCGGGCGTCGCGAGCGCGTGTAGCCCGAGGAAGCCGGCGCTGGTCATGAACGCAAGCGAAACGAGAAAGAGCCGTGCGTCGCCCAGGCGACGTGCAGCCTCGCCCGCGAGATACCCGAGCACCACGCTGACGAGTGCGGTGGTCAGGACGAGCCAGAAGTGGGCCGGGTGGTGCTCCCAGTGGATGTCCGCCTGCGGTCTGGCAAGCAGGAGCGCCAGCCCTGCGAGAGGGATGGCGATTGGAAGGAGCCAGCGGGCCACGGCCGGCGCCCACCCTAACGCGGCAGGATCGCCGCGACCATCGTCGAACGTCGGCCCATGCGGCGCTGGCTTCCGATCGCGATTGCGATGGCCGCTGCAGGCGCCGGGGCGGCCGGAGAGCATCGGCTTTCGTCCTACCTCGTGCTCGCAGCGGTGCCGGTGACTGCCGTCGGTGCGCTTGCGGCGTTCGGGGAGCTCCTCGATGCCCGCGCCGCGGCTCTGGTCGAGCCGGTGGCTGCCCTCGAGACACTCCTTCTGGGCATCGCCCTGCTCCTGCTCGTTGCGGGCTCCGCCGCAGGCGCGACGACGTTTGCGATCTCGGGCTGCCTCGCCGTTTTCGGCGTTCAGGCCCTCCTCGGCCTCAGCCTCGAGTTGAGGCGCCCGGCCCTAGAGCGGTAGGACCTGCGCAGCGGTCCTGGTGAGGTCGACCAGAGGCTGGATGGCGAAGAACGCGCCGACGTTCACGATCATGGCTACAACGACCGCGCTCGTCAGCAGCACTTCTCGCGGTGGGGAGCCGCCGATCGGCGCGAGGCCGAGCTCGGCCGCGGGGCGCATGTACATCGCCCGGATGACCGCGAGGTAGTAGTAGAGGCTGACGAGTGTCGCGGCGACGCCGACGATCACGAGCCAGTTCCAGCCTCGCTGCGAGGCTGCGGAGAAGATGAGGAACTTGCCCATGAAGCCGCCCGTCAATGGGAAGCCCGCGAACCCGAGCATGAACGTGAACATCGCGGCGCCGAGCACGGGCCTCTCCCACCCGAAGCCGGCGAGGTTCTCGAGCGTGACCGTCTCGCCGAGCTCGCGCTCGCGGGCGACGACGACGGCGAACGCGCCGATCGAGATCGCCGAGTACGGGATCAGGTAGTAGAGGAGAGCCCGCGCTCCCAGCGGGTTGGCGGCGGCGATCGCGATCAGCATGAAGCCCGCGTGCGAGATCGAGGAGTACGCAAGGAGCCGCTTGATCCGGCGCTGGACGAGCGCGGCGATGTTGCCCCACGCGAGCGAGGCGCAGGCGAGGAAGGCAACGGCGATCGTCCAGAGATCGTGCTTCTCGGGGAACGCCACGCTGAGCAGGCGGAAGGCGAGAACGAGCGCGACGGTCTTCGTTGCCGCGGCCATGAAGCCGGTTACCGGCGTCGGCGCGCCGTCGTAGACGTCGGGCGTCCACATGTGGAACGGCGCGACGGAGGCCTTGAAAGCGAGCCCGGCGAGGATCATCGCGAGGCCGACGAGCAGGATCGGGTCGGTCGCGAGGCCATGGGCGCGGGTCGCATCCGCGATTGCGGAGAAGCCGAGCTCGCCGGTCGAGCCGTAGACGAGCGCCGAGCCGAAAAGCAGCACGGCCGAGCCCATCCCGCCGATGATCAGATACTTGAGCCCGGCCTCGAGCGAGCCGACGATGTCGATCTCGATCGCGCAGAGGACGTAGAGACAGACCGAGAACCATTCGAGGCCGAGGAAGAGGGTCATCAGGCTCGATGCCTGGACGAGGAAGGCCATGCCGGCTCCGGCAGTCGCGAGCAGCGCGTAGTACTCGCCGATGTGGTCCTCTCGCATGCGGGCGGAGTACGAGACGCCGACCGCGAGCAGGCCCGAGCCCATGACGATCAGCTGCGCGACGGCAGCGAATCGGTCGCGGCTGACCGCGTCGGCGACGATCAGGTGCGCGTCGGGGCTCTTCCAGTAGACGAGGGAGGCCATGACGATCCCGCCGACGAACCCGGTGGCGCAGATGAAGGCGGCGAAAGGCCGCAGGAGCCAGCGGGGAGCCAGCACCGCCGAGAGCAGGCAGATCGCCGCGGCGCCGAGCGCGACGAGCGAGGGCGAGAGCGCGAACCAGTCGACGGAGGGCGTCTGGATCATGGGGCTCGCGGCGATGGGGTGCAGTTGATGATGACCGCGCCGGGACCGGGTCCATGCACGCGCGCAAGCTCGGCCTGGAGTTTGTCGGCGCAGTCCTTCGAAAGATGCGTGATCCGGAGCTCGACGGCGTTACCGGGCTCTCCAACAGCGAGTCGTTGAAGTGCCGGCCGGCCGGCCGTGCCCTCGAAGGCATGTCCGCTGATCGCAGCAGGCCAGACCGAGAGCGCGAGCAGGCAGCCGACGAGCGGAACGAGGATGCCGAGCTCGGCGGGTCGCAGGTCGAGCGCCGCCTCCGAAACAGCCGGACCCTTGCGCTCATGGAGCACCGCAGAGATGAGGCGGAGCATGTACATCGCCGCGAGCACGATTCCGGTCGCTCCCGCGACGGTCCAGCCCCAGCCGCTGCTGAAGATCCCGGCCAGGATCAGGAACTCGCCCGCGAAGGCGGACGAGCCCGGCACGGCGAGCGCGATTACACCCGTTGCCATCAGCACCGTCGCCAGCGCCGGTCGGCTGTGGGCCATGCCGCCAAGGCGGTCGAGGCTGCCGGTCGAAGTCCTTCGCTCAATTGCGCCCGCGAGCAGAAAGAGCGTCGCTGAGATCAGCCCGTGGTTGACTGACTGCAGGACTGCTCCGCTCACCCCTGCGGAGGTTCCCGCGAACACGCCGATCGTGATCAGCCCCATTTGCGCAAGGCTCGAGTAGGCGATCACGCCGCGAATATCCGGAGCACGGAAGGCCATCAGCGATCCGTAGACGAGGCCGATGACCGCGAGTGCGAGGATGACGTTGCGGAAGTCGTCGAACGGCCCCGGGAACTTCACGAAGCAGATCCGGATGAAGCCGAAGATCGCGGCTTTCGAGATCACGCCCGAGAGCACTGCCGCCACCTCTGGAGACGACTCTCGGTAAGCGTCCGGCAGCCAGCCGTGGAGTGGGAAGAGCGGCGCCTTGACGGCGAAGGCGATCGCGAAGCCGAGGAAGAGCCAGTTGCTGTTGCTAGGCCCGGTGCTCACCAGGTCGAACGAGTGCTTCGAGAGCCCGAAGACGATGACCGCGGCGAGCATGAGCAGCGAGCCAGCCATCGTGTAGATGACGAACTTCACCGTGGCGCCGAGCCGCCCGGGCCCACCCCAGACCCCGATCAGCACGTAGAGCGGGATCATCATCGCCTCGAAGAAGACGTAGAAAAGCAGCAGGTCCTGCGAGGCAAAGACGCCGACGACCGCGGACGTCAGGAACAGCATCAGCCCGAAGTAGGCGCGCGGGCGCTCGCGGCCGACCCAGAAGCCGTACGCGATCGTCGCCGCCATCACGACCACCGCGAGCCCGGCAAGCCAGAACGAGAAGGCGTAGAAGCCGACGTGGTACGAGACGTGCAGGTCGCTGAACCAGCTCGTCTGCTGATCGAAGTTCGGCGTCGAGCTAGCCCGTTTGAAGTCCATCCGCGTCAGCGCGTTGAT
>JBGOSR010000038.1:0-15001 GCA_041476065.1 Gaiellaceae bacterium | reverse complement strand
GGCGGGCACCTCGCTCGACGTGATCGAGATGGACGCGGCGTCGCAGCGCGGCATCGACGACATCCGCGAGATCCGCGAGCGCGTCGTCTTGCAGCCCGTCGAAGGGCGCTACAAGGTCTACATCCTCGACGAGGCGCATCAGCTCACGGACGCCGCCTTCAACGCGCTCCTGAAGCTGATCGAAGAGCCGCCGCCGCACCTCGTCTTCGTCTTTTGCACGACCGAGCTCCAGAAGATGCTGGCAACGGTTCGCTCGCGCTGCCAGACGTTCGTGCTCTCGCGTCCCCGGCTGCCGGAGATCGTCCGCTACCTGAAGCGGGTCGCCGAGGGCGAAGGGATCGAGGCCCCGGAGGCCGCTCTCTCGCTCGTCGCTCGCTCGTCGCGGGGAAGCTTCCGCGACGCCGTCTCGACGCTCGACCAGCTCTCCTCGGCCACCGAGGGAAAGGTGACCGTCCAGGCCGTGCTGCAGCTGCTCGGCGCGGTCGAGGAGGAGGCGCTCTTCCGGCTCTGCGACTTCATCGTCGACCGGGACACCGCCGGCGCGCTCACGTTCGTCGAGGAGCTCGCCGACCAGGGCCAGGATCTCGGCCGGCTCGTGACGGAGCTGCTCGATCACCTGAGGCACCTCATGCTCGTCCAGCACATGGGCGAGGTGCCCGATTCGCTGCCGCTCACCGAGGAGCTGCGGGAGCGCTTGCGCGCGCAGGCGAACCAGCTCGGAGAGCCGACCGTCCTCCGCCTCTGCGACCTGCTCGCGATCGCGGTCGACGACATGCGCCAGGGCGGCGACCCGCGGCTCCCGCTCGAGCTAGCCCTCGTGAAGGTGACGCGTCCGGCTTCCGATCTCGAGCGCGAGTCCGTCGCGTTCCGCCTCGAGCAGCTCGAGAGCCGTGCCCCAATCGGACACGTCCTGGTGCCAGGCACCGAGCCGCGTCCGGAAGAGCCGCGTACCGTTGAGACTCCGCCGAGCGAGCCGCCTTCGCTCGAGCTCGAGCAGCTCCAAGAGGCCTGGCAGCGCACGATCCTGCCGGCTGTGGAGCAGCGCTCGATTCCGACGGCCTCGATGCTCCGCGAGGCGCACCCGGCGCAACTCGCGGACGATCGGCTCACCGTCGAGTTCCCGGCGGCCGCGTCCTTCCATCGCCAGCTCGCCGAGGAGCCGAAGAACGCAACACTCCTCGCAGAAGCGCTCTACGAAGTCACGGGCCGGAAGCTCGCGCTCGACTTCGCCGTCGGCGAGAACGGCGACGACGAGCCCGCCGAGGAAGAGCAGCCCACGAGCGAGGAAGAGATCGTGCAGCTCATGAAGGACACGTTCGACGCCCACGAGGTCGAGGAGAGCCCCTAGATGAACATGGACATGAACAAGATGCTCCAGCAGGTGCAGGAGCTGCAGGCGCAGATGGAGAAGGCGCAGGAAGAGCTCGCGAGCGAGACCGTCGAGGCCTCGGCGGGCGGAGGCATGGTCACCGTCAAGGCGACCGGGGATCTTCAGATCACGGAGATCAAGATCTCACCTGAGGCGATCGACCCGGACGATCCCGAGCTGTTGGCGGACATGGTTCTCGCCGCCGTCAACGAGGCGCTGCGCTCGGCGCAGTCACTAGCCCAGTCCAAGCTGGGTGGCATGGCGGGCCTCGGCGACCTCGGGGGCCTCGGACTGCCCGGGATGTAGCCGCTCGGCCGTGGCCGTAACGACAGTCGCGACAACTAGTCTGACCCCATGTTCTCCCCCGCGGTCGAGAATCTCGTCGCCCAGCTGACGCGCCTGCCCGGCGTCGGAACGCGAACGGCTCATCGCCTGGCTTTCCATCTGCTCCGCGTGCCGAAGGATGAGGCGACGGCCCTCGCTACTGCGATCGTCGAGGTGAAGGAACGGGTGCGCTTTTGCTCGGAGTGCGGGAACCTGACGGAAGAGGAGCGCTGCGAGATCTGCCGGGACGAGCGGCGGGACCGCGCGCTCGTCTGCGTCGTCGAGCAGCCGGCTGACCTGATCTCGGTCGAACGGACGCATGAGTATCGCGGGCTCTACCACGTGCTCGGCGGCGCGTTGTCGCCGATCGACGGGGTCGAACCGGGCCATCTGCGCATCGACGAGCTGATGAGCCGTGTCGAACGCAACGGCATCGAGGAGGTCGTGCTGGCGACGAACCCGAACATGACGGGAGAGGCCACGGCCGCCTATCTCGCCGACCGGTTGCGGGGCCGAGTCCGGGTGACACGGCTCGCCAGTGGCCTTCCCGTCGGAGGAGACCTCGAGTACGCCGACGAAGTGACCCTGGGGAGGGCTCTGACGGGTCGAAGAGAGATGTAGCGCCGTAGAATCTCCGCAAATGGCCACGACCGAATTCGAATCCCTACCGGCTCTTTCGACTGAAGAGACCCCGACCCGCGCCGGTACCGTCGTCATGAAGTTCGGCGGGACGTCGGTCGCCGACGTCGAGCGTCTGAAGGCAGTCGCGCAACGGCTCGTGGTAGCGCACGAGGCCGGGAACCGGGTCGTCGCGGTGCTCTCGGCGATGGGCGACTCGACGGACGACCTCGTCCGCCTCGCACACGAGATCTCGCCCAAGCCGAAGGCCCGAGAGCTCGACATGCTGATCTCGGTCGGCGAGCGCATCTCGTGCTCGCTCTGCGCGATGGCCGTCCATGACCTCGGGCACGAGGCGATCTCTCTGACCGGCTCGCAGGCGGGGATCGTCACCGACACCGCCCACGGCAAGGCGAAGATCGTCGACATCCGCGCGCGACGCATCCACGAGGCGCTCGACGCGGAGCGGATTGTGCTCGTCGCCGGCTTCCAGGGTGTCTCGACCGACTACGACATCACGACGCTCGGCCGGGGTGGCTCGGACACGACGGCTGTCGCGCTCGCGGCCGCGCTCGGCGCCGATGCATGCGAGATCTACACGGACGTGGAGGGCGTGCACACCGCCGACCCGCGAGTCGTGCCTGACGCGCGCAAGCTGCATGCAGTCAGCTACGAAGAGATGCTGGAGCTGGCAGCCTCCGGTGCGCGTGTGCTCCAGCTGCGCTCCGTCGAGTTCGCGCGTAACCACGAGGTCAAGCTGCACGTGCGGTCGAGCTTCTCCGAGGCCGATGGCACCTGGATTCGCAAGGAGGACGAACGCATGCTCGAAAAGGCCCTGATCTCAGGCGTGACGCACACGCTCGAGGAGACCGTCTATCGCGTCGAGGGCGCTCCGGCCGCCCGGCTCTTCGAGGCGCTCGCCGCGGCGGGAGTCAACGTGGACACCGTCGTTCAGACCGGCCCGGAGATCGTCTTCTCGGCGCCCGAGCGAACCGAGACCGAGGCAGCGCTGCAGAGCCTGGGCGTGGAATGGTCAGCCCGCGACGATCTCGGCCAAGTGAGCATCGTCGGAGCGGGGATGCGGAGCCATCCGGGGGTGGCCGCAAAGGCGTTCTCGACGCTCGACAAGCTCGGCATCAAGCCAGAGATCGTGACGACCTCGCCAATCAAGATCGCGTGCTTCATCCGTCGCGAGCAGGTCGAAGACGCCGTTCGCGCGCTGCACGCCGCCTTCGAGCTCGACAGCCCCGAAGCCGTCAGGGCTCATGGCTGATCCTCGCATCGGCGTGGTCGGCGCGACCGGCGCCGTCGGGCAGGTGACGATGGCGCTGCTCGCGGAGCGCGGCTTCGGTCGTGTGCGCGCGTTCGCATCGGCCCGTTCGGCAGGCTCGACCATCCCGTACGGCGACGGCGAGCTGCCTGTCGAGGAGGCAACCGGGGAGGCGCTTGGAGCTGGAGAGCTCGACCTCTGCTTCTTCTCCGTGGGCACAGAGGCGAGCAGCGAACTGGTGCCGGCAGCCGTCGGAGGCGGCGCGGTCTGCGTCGACAAGTCCTCCGCCTTCCGGCTCACGGACGGCATCCCGCTCGTCGTCCCCGAGGTGAACGGCGAACGGGCGACCGAACACGACGGGATCGTGGCGAACCCGAACTGCTCGACCGTGCAGCTCGTCTGCGCACTGGCGCCTCTCCACAAGGCCGCCGGTCTCCGGAGCGTTCGCGTCGCCACGTACCAGTCCGCGTCTGGCGCCGGCGCTGAGCTGATGGGGCGGCTACGGGCCCAGGCGCCGGACGACGGGAACGTCGTCATGGACTGGGAGTTCGAGGGCAACGAGTCCGAGGAGGAGTCGAAGCTACGCGCCGAGACGCGGAAGATCCTGGAGCTGCCCGAGCTGCCGCTGAGCGCCACGTGCGCGCGGGTGCCGGTTCTCATCGGCCATTCGCAGGCCGTGTGGGTGGAGACCGAGGAGCCGCTGTCGCCGGAGCAGGCCCGCGACGTGCTCGCGGCGTCGCCCGGCGTGCGGGTGACCGACCGACCGACGGCCCTCGACGCGGCGGGCGGGGACGACGTGCTCGTCGGGCGCATCCGGAGAGACACCGCCGGCTGCGGGCTCGCGCTTTGGATCGTCTGCGACAACCTGCGCAAGGGCGCGGCCTTGAACGCGATCCAGATTGCCGAGCTGCTGCTCGCGCAAGAGGCCCTCGCCGCTTTCTAGGCCTTCAGGGACTGTCCCACGGAGGGACTGTCCCCACGGAGGACTGTTCCTATCTAGAGGCCCGGTGGCACCGGAGCGGGTGCCGGCGAGAAGGCCCCCTTCACGAGCCTGAGCACCTTCACGCGACTGCCCTCCGCGACCGGCTGCAGGCCGCCGAGCTCGAGCCGTACGAGCTCGACGCGTCCCTGTGCCCGGACCGTCTCGAAGCCGAAGTCCGAGAGGAAATCGCGCGGGAAGACGGTCCGGTGCACGAGGAAGCGCTCTTGCGAGGACTCGCCTTCCGGATACCGGTACGCGAAAGTCTCGAGAGCCCCCGCCCGCTTGTCCCGCGCGTCGCCGATCGCCGCCAGGAACAACGACTGCATGATCCACGGGCTTGCACGCTTCACGAGGTACGCGCAGGTGACCAGCACCGCATCGTCGGACGGCGGCCCGGCCGGCAGCTCCCACGCGCGCGGGAAGAGCTCGGCCGGGCCGTACTGCATCGATCCGATCACGCTTCCGTCGTCGTCACGGTAGACGGCGCCCCAGGCGCCCCAGTCGGACTCGGTCTTCTCAATCCAGCGGCGCTTGTCGAGGCCACGGCCGCCCTTCGACTGCCACCAGACGCAGCCGTGGCAGACCGTCGGCGCCTCCTGGAGCGTTAGACCGGTCAGCCCGGCGACCCGCGTGCTCACGCCGGGGATTCTACGAGGGCTTGACGTTCGAACCCGGCAAGGGCGAGCCCGTCGGGCAGTTGTTCCTTGTGAGGCGTGCCCTTAGTCGCGGAAAGTGCGAAGCACTTTGCGCGAGTCCCGGGCCCGTGGCCCGGGACCCACTAGGACGAGCTCCGTCGCTTCCGGGCGAGCGAAAAAGCGGAAGGGGACAAACGTCGTGCCGAGGCCGGGAGACACGTGCAACACGCCGCCGGGGCGCGTGTACAGGCCCTCGACGTAGGTCCAGCGCAGATGCGCCAACCTGAGCTTGCCGCGTCCGTACGGGATGCAGATCTGACCGGCGTGGAGATGGCCGGCGAGAACGAGGTCGAAGACGCCCGTCGGCAGCTTGTCGATCACGCTCGGGTAGTGGCAGAGCAAGATCCGCAGGTCGGCGTCCGGGTCGGCGAGTTGGTCGGGCCGCGCCGTTCCGTGCCGGTAGGTACACGGATCGACGCCGACGACCTGCACCCGACGGCCACGAAGCTCCACCGTTCGAGCCTCGTCGGCCAGGACGGTCGTGGAACCGAGCTCGGTGACGGCGCTCGGCTTCGAGAAGGGGTCGCGCGACAGCGCGAAGTCGTGGTTCCCGAGCACGGCGAAGGAGCCGGGCAAGCGCCCGAGGAGCATGCGCAACCTCGGCTCTGCGCTCGGCCGCGAGAGAAGGTCGCCGGTGATCACGACGAGATCGGGCTCGCGCGCCGCCGCCCAGCGGACGGCCCGGTGCACGGCGTGCTCGCCACGCGACGGAAAGCCCAGATGGAAGTCGGACAGATGAACGATGCGGAGCCCTTCCAGCTCCGCCGGCAGGTCGGGCACAGCCACCTTCAGAGTGCGCAGCCGGACCCAACCGGCCTCGTATTGCCCCCAGGCGAGAGCGGCGAGCCCGAGCGCCCCGAGTGAAACGAGCGGCTTCTTCAATTCAAGCTGCATTCTGGTGCCGGCTCGCTTGCGGCCGGAAACCGGAGAACCGAACGGCCGGTCAGACCTCGAGCTTGTCGAGGACGGGCTGCACCGAGACGACGTGGCGCTTGAACTTCAGCTCCGAGTCCTCGAGCCCGGCGGCGACGCCGATCAGCTGCGAGAGGTGGAGGATCGGCATCTGGAAGTCGCGGCCGGTCTTCGCCTTCAGCTTCGACTGCCAGGCGTCGAGCGAGAGATGACATAGCGGGCACGGTGTCACCATCGCGTCGGCACCGGCCTCGGTCGCCTGCTCGATCGGCTGGATCAGCTCGTTGAGCGCGGTCTCCTCCCGCGCCTGGATGATCGGGAAGCCGCAGCACTTGATCTTCGCCGGGTAGTCGATCGCCTCCCCTCCACAGGCGTCGATGATCGCCTCGAGCGAGTGCGGCTTGTCAGGATCCTCGAAGCCGAGGAGCTTCGACGGCCGGAGGATCTGGCAGCCGTAGAAAGGCGCCACCTTGAGCCCCTTCAGGCCCTTGTGGGCGGCCTGCTTGAGCTTCTCGTAGCCGTCGCCCTCCGCAATCAGCCAGAGGAGGTGCTTGACCTCGATGTTCCCGCCGTACGGCGGTGCTCCAACCGTCTCGAGATTCTTGTTCACGCGCTCGCGCAGCTCCTCGTCGTTCTTGAGCTGCCAGTTCGCCTGGCGCAGGTTGAGCGTGCAGACGTTGCAGATCGTCATCAGCGTCTCCGCGCCGGTCTGCTCGCCGTAGGCAAGGATGCGCGCGTTCAGGTGCAGGTAGTAATCCGGCTCGGCTTCGTGGATGTCGCCGGCCCCGCAGCAGGTGACCGAGTCCAGCTCGTCGAGCTCGATGTCGAGCTTTGGCGCGAGCGCCTGCGTCGAGGAGTCGAGCTCCTTCGCCGAGAGCGAGGCGAGGCAGCCCTTGTAGTAGGCGACCTTCATGAGTTGTCCCGTATCGCCTCTTCGTGCGCTGCTGCGGCCTCGACGTGCTCGATGCGTCCGAGCCCCCGCTCGCCCTGGACGATGCCCGCAGCGCCGTCGCGCCCTTGCTCCTTGACGAGGTTGTAGAGCGCCCGCGACTCGTCGACCTCGGCCGCGACGTGGATCGGCCCGGGCGGCGGCACCTTGCCCCGCCGGGCCAGCGCCAGCGCGAACTTCGTCTCCTTCAGCGCGCCGAGGATCCCTTGCGTCTTCGGGACGAGCTCGGTCTCGCGCAGCCAGCCCGTCGTCTTCGCCGAGGTGACGAACCACTTCGCGTGCTTGGCGCCCATGTCCCAGTCGATGTCGTGCTTGACGGATTCCGCGCCGAGCTTCGCGATCGCGTCGCGCGGGTCGACGCCCTTCGGGCAGCGCTCGTTGCAGAAATAGCAGCGCGTGCAGTCCCAGATCCCGTGCTCGTCGTTGTAGGCGTTCAGTCGCTCGACCGTCGCCTTGTCGCGCACGTCGCCGACGAAGCGCATGCCCTTTGCGAGCGCCGCCGGGCCGCGGAAGTCGGGATCGGCCTCCATCGCGTTGCACTCGGAGACGCAGCAGCCGCACATGATGCAAAGCGATTCCTTGTCGATCGCGTTCACCTGCTTCTGGGAGACGATCCGTTCGCGCTCCGCAGCCTCGTCGTAGCCCGGGTCGAGCCACGGCTTGACGTCGCGGATCTTCTGCCAGAAGGGCGCCATCTCGACAACGAGGTCCTTGATGATCGGGAGGTTCCCCATCGACGAGATGACGGGGACGTGGCCGCTATCGACAATCGGCTTCATCCGCTCCTTGCAAGCGAGGATCGCGCGGCCGTCCATGCGCATCCCGCACGAGCCACAGATCATCATGCGGCAGCTCTTGCGGTAGGCGAGCGTCCCGTCGTGACGGTCCTTGATGATGTCGAGGACGTCGAGCAGGCAGGCCCACTCGGGCGCCTCGACCTCATACGTCTTCAACTCGCGCTCGCCGTTCTCGTCGACGCGCCAGATCTTGAGCGCGATCTCCATCGTCGGGCCTTCCCAGGTGTGGACTGCGGCTTCGGTCATTGGCAGGGGGGCTTACGAGGTTCGATTTGCCGCTCCGGGTTACTGCAGTACTCGGTCTTCAGGCTTTCGTACTCGGTAGACCAAATCACCTGATTCGCGGGAGGCGGAGAGACATCGACGCGTACACCGTAGTCGTAGAGCTCGATGGTGACCGGCTCGAGACCGAGCGCGAGGTGGGCGCGTCGAATCCGACTGCTCGAGTCGACCGCAAGCTCGAGGCTCTGCCCGCCGTCTTCCCATACGAAGTAATTCCCTAGGTAGTCTCGCCAGGAGGTCGGGCCCCCGTCACCGGGCTTGGATGTTTCCTTCTCGAACGGCGGAAGCTCGGCCAGGAAAGCTTCCATCGAAAGCTTGGCGGAGTAGCGGTGCACCGGCGTCCCCCGTTCCTCGCCTCTGCCAAGCGCGCGGGCGTGGTTCGCGCGACCGAGAAGCTCGAAGAAGCTTCGCGTGCCGGTGATAAAGGGGTCATCCACGAGTGAGTAGCCTCCCCCGGTCCTGCTCTCGACCCATCGCTTCTCGGCGATGCCGAGAACCGCGGCCATGCGCCTCGGGATTGGCTGGTAGAGGCCGTCTGCAGCGAAGATGTCTCCGCGGTCGAGCACGGCCGTCGCGTTTCCGAGGTCGATCACGCCGGCCTCGTGTTCGGACCCTGAGTACGACACGACGAACCGCGCCGAGCCCGCCTCCTGTGTGACCTTGGCGCTATGCGCGACTGCCGACTCGCCCGCATGCTGCGGCACCGAGCCAGACCCGATGACCAGGAGGGCCAGCAAAGGGAGAGCAAACAATCGCACTAGTACTTCCTCTCCTCAGGTTGCCACTTCGTCATCGTCACCGGCTTCCAATCGAGGACCGGCTGGTCGGCGCTCAACCGGACCATCGTGTGTTTCAGGAAGTTCTCGTCGTCGCGATCAGGGTAGTCATGGGGGCGGGCGTGCGCGCCGCGGCTCTCCTTGCGCGCGAGGCCGGAGACGACCATGCAAGCGGCTAGCTCGAGCAGGAACCCGAGCTCGAGCGCCTGGGTGAGGTCGTTGTTGAAGACCTCGCCTTTGTCGTCGACGACGACATTCTCGTAGCGCTCGCGGAGGTAGCCGATGATCTGCTCCTGCTCCTTCATCTGGTTCTCGCGCCGGAAGACACCGAAGTTCTCGTGCATCGTGATCGCGAGCTCGTCGCGGATCGTCCAGGGTCGCTCGCCGTCACTCCGGTCGAGGAGCGTCTTGAGCTCGCGTTGCGCATCGGCCTCGATCCCGGGCGGAACAGAAACCGTCGTGTGAGCAAGCGCCCAGTCCGCAGCCGCGGCGCCGGCGCGCTTGCCGAACGTGATCGTCTCCATCAGCGCGTTGCCGCCGAGCCGGTTGGCCCCGTGCACCGAGACGCAGGCGCACTCACCGGCCGCATAGAGGCCTTCGAGCTCCGTTCGCCCGTCGACGTCGGTATCGATGCCACCCATGTGGTAGTGGGCGCCCGGCCGAACCGGGATCGGGTCGTAGACCGGGTCGACGCCGACGAACACCATCGACAGCTCCCGCGTCCCGTGCAGGTTCTCGTAGATCTTCTCCGCGCCCAGGTGGCGGAGATCAAGCAGCACGCTGCCGTCTATCCCACGCCCCTCGTCGATCTCCGTCTGCTCGGCGCGCGAGATGACGTCGCGGCTTGCGAGCTCCATCGCGTTCGGGGCGTAGCGCTTGAGGAACCGCTCCCCCTCGGAGTTCAGGAGGTAAGCGCCCTCGCCGCGGCAGGCCTCGGTGATGAGGACGCCCGTCGGAGCGAGCGTCGTCGGGTGGAACTGCATCATCTCCATGTCCTTCAGCGGAACGCCGACGCGCAGGGCCATCGTCATTCCGTCGCCGGTGCATGCGTATGCGTTCGTCGTCCCGCTGTAGAGCCGGCCCGCGCCGCCGGTGGCGAGGATCACCGTCTTCGCGCCGAGCGTCTTCAGTCCGCCGTTGAGGAGATCCCAGGTGATCACGCCCTGGCAACGGTCGTCGTCGACGATGAGCTTCCAGGCGAAGAACTCCTCGTAGACCTTGAGATCCCGCTTCATCACCTGCTCGTAGAGCACCTGGACGAGCACATGGCCCGTGATGTCGGCGGCGTACGCGGTGCGCGGGTGACCGGCCGCGCCGAAGGGCCGCTGGGCGATCCGGCCGTCCTCGGTGCGGCTGAAGATCGCGCCCCAGTGCTCCAGTTGGTAGACATCGCCGGGCGCCTCGTTGCAGAGGATCTCGATTGCGTCCTGGTCGCCGAGGTAGTCGGATCCCTTGACCGTGTCGTAGGCGTGGTCGTCGGGACTGTCCTCCCCCGCGTTGCCCAGGGCGGCGTTCATCCCGCCCTCGGCCGCAGCCGAATGCGAGCGGACCGGGTGGAGCTTGGAGACCATGGCGACGTCGGCGCCCAGGTCGTGAGCCTCGATCGCGGCGCGCATGCCCGCCAGGCCTGCGCCGACGATCAGGACATCGTGCTCCCCGTCCATCTCGCAGCAAGCTACCGCAACCCCGGACCGGTCTGCTTCACATCGGGCGCTACGATTTCATCCGGCGCGAGGCGCCCGAGAGCTTGCGTCCGAGTATCGTCAGCGGGTCATACCTGCGGTCGACGACGCGCTCCTTGAGGGGAATGATCGCGTTGTCGGTGATGGTGATGTGCTCGGGGCAGACGTCGCTGCAGCACTTGGTGATGTTGCAGAGGCCGATGCCTCCCTCGTGCTCGAGCAGCTCGGTGCGGTCGAGAGCATCCATCGGGTGCATCTCGAGGCTCGCGATCCGAACCATGAACCGCGGCCCGAAGTAGTTGCTCTTGAGATTGTGGTTGCGGAGGACGTGACAGACGTCTTGGCAGAGGAAGCACTCGATGCACTTCCGAAACTCGGACATCCGGTCGACGTCCTCCTGGCCGATGAGCCAGTCGGCGTCCTCGGTCGGAGTGAAGGGCGGGATCTGCTTGTCCACCTCGTAGTTCCAGGAGACGTCGGTGACGAGATCGCGAATGAGCGGAAAGGCCCGCATCGGCTCGACCCTGATCGAATCGTCCTCGGGGAACTGGTCGAGGCGCGTCTTGCACATGAGCCTCGGCCTTCCGTTCACCTCCGCTGCGCAACAGCCGCATTTCGCGGCTTTGCAGTTCCAGCGAACGGCCAGGTCCTTCGCCTGGGTGCGCTGGATCTCCCGCACCGCGTCGAGCACGACCATCCCGACCTGGCTCTCGATCTCGTAGTCGGCGAACCGGCCCCCCTCGCCGTCGCCACGCCAGATCTGAAACGCCCGCAGGCTCATGCCCGCTCCTTCGCCTTTCGCTCTTCCACGAGCGGCTCCAGCTCGGCGATCTTGGCGACCGGGACGGGCTCGACACTCATCCCGTCCGGCGCCTTCCTGGCGATGATGTTGTGGGCGCCCCAGTACTCGTCGACGGCCGGGAAGTCGAGCCGACTGTGTGCGCCCCGGCTCTCCTGGCGCAGGAGCGCGGCACGGGTGACCGCCTCCACGCAGGTGGTCATGGTCTGGAGGTCGTGGCAGAGGTTCCAGGCCGGGTTGAACGCACGGTCACCGGCCGGGACGCGAGCGTTCGCGGCGCGGCGCTGGAGCTCCTCCAGCTTCGAGGTCGCGGCGACGAGGCCGTCCTCGTCGCGGAAGATCCCGACGAGCTCCTGCATCGCCGTCTCGAGCTCCGTCTGGAGCGCGTAGGGATCCTCGGTCCCCGGCCCCGAGAGATAGCCCGTCAGCTCGTCGGCTGCGCCGGCGACCTGGCCCGAGTCGATCTGCGGCGCGGCCGCCTGAGCCGCATAACCGGCTGCGCCTGCGCCGGCCCGCTTGCCGAAAACGAGGATGTCGGAGAGCGAGTTTCCGCCGAGGCGGTTGGCGCCGTTCATTCCGCCTGAGCACTCCCCGGCCGAGAAGAGCCCGGCGACGGAGCTCGAGCCGGTCTCGGGATCGACCCTGACTCCGCCCATGAAGTAGTGGCAGGTCGGCCCGACCTCCATCGGCTCCTTGGTGATGTCGACGCCCGCGAGCTCCTTGAACTGGTCGTACATGCCCTCGAGCTTCGTCTTCACCGCGGCCTCGGGAAGGTGGGAGACATCGAGGTAGACGCCGCCCCGAGGGGTGCCGCGCCCCTCCTTCACCTCGGTGTAGATGGCGCGCGCGACGACGTCGCGGGTCGAGAGGTCCAGTCGCTTGGGGTCGTACCGCTCCATGAACCGCTCGCCCTCCGAATTGCGCAGGGTCCCGCCCTCGCCCCGCACGGCCTCGGTCACGAGCAGCCCCACAACCCCGGGCGGCCACACCATTCCCGTGGGGTGAAACTGTACGAACTCCATGTCGATCAGGCTCGCTCCCGCTTCGTAGGCCAGTGCGTGGCCGTCGCCCGTGCTCTCCCAGGAGTTCGATGTGATCTTCCAGCACCTCCCCGCCCCGCCGGTGGCGAGCACGACCGCCCGAGCTTTGAAGAGCACGAACTCGCCGGTCGGCCGCCAGTAGCCGAAAGCTCCGCAGACGCGATCTCCGTCCTTCAGCAGGCGCGTGATCGTGCATTCCATGAAGACGTCGACGTCCTGGTGCACCGCCTTGTCCTGCAGGGTGCGGAGCAGCTCGCGGCCTGTGCGGTCGCCGATGTGGACGAGCCGCCTGTACGTATGGCCGCCAAAGGCACGCTGCGACATCTTCCGGTCCGGCGTGCGGTCGAAGACGCCGCCCCAGCGCTCGAGCTCGCGGACCCGGTCGGGAGCTTCCTTTGCGTGCAACTCGGCCATGCGCCAGTTGTTCAGGTACTTGCCGCTGAACATCGTGTCCTGGAAGTGGACCTCCCAGCTGTCTTCCGCGTCGACGTTCGCCAGGGCGGCAGCCACCCCGCCCTCGGCCATGATCGTGTGCGCCTTGCCGAGGAGCGACTTGGAGATGAGCGCGGTTCGGGCGCCTGCCGCCGACGTCTCGATCGCCGCGCGGAGCCCGGCGCCGCCGGCCCCGATCACGATCACGTCGTAGTCGTGGGCCTCGAGCCCTTCGCCGGCCTCCACTTAGAAGATCCTCGGATCGTGAAACACGCCCGCCGCGGCGAGCCGCACGTAGAGATCGGCGAGAGCGACGCCGAAGAGGCTGACCCACGCCCACTCGGCGTGGCTCCGGTTGAGAACCGAGACACCCCTCCAGACCTTGTGCCGACTCCGGGCAGCCAGCGAGCAGGTGAAGCAGTCGAGCTTCCCGCCGACGAGGTGCCGCAGCGAGTTGCAGCCGAACGTGAAGAGCGACAGCAACAGGACGTTCGCGACTAGGACGAGCGTTCCGAGGCCGACGCCGGCGTGCAGAGCCCCGTCCGAGCCGGTGAAGAAGAACGCGCGCCCGGCGTCGTACCACAGGAAGCCGACGACGATCGTTGCGACGTAGAAGAAGTAACGGTGGGCGTTCTGGAGGACATACGGAAAACTGGACTCGCCGCGGTAGCGGCGGCGGCGCGGACCGGAAACGGCGCAAGCGGGCGGCGCGAGGAAGAACGCCCGGTAGTAGGTCTTTCGGTAGTAGTAGCAAGTGAGTCGCAGGCCCAGAGGAGCCCAGACGACGAGGAAGGCGGACGAGAACGGGACGTCCGCGCCGAAGAGCCCCTTCAGGTCGGGCGAGTAGAACGGAGAGAGATAGCGGGCGCCGTGGCCCGTGTAGAGGTAGTCCGATCCCAGGGCCACGACGACGACCGCGTAGACCGTGAACGCCGTCAGGCTGGCGACGACGAGCAACGGCCGAATCCACCACGCATCTCGCCTGGCCGTCGCACCGAAGCCGCGCGGTGCGGTCGTCGAGCTCGCTTCCATCGTCAAGAAGCCTAGTTCCGCCGTGCAGGTCACGCGCCGGCGTTCGCCCTGGAGCCGGGTAACATTCGCTTCCCACTTCCCAACGAGCGAGGCCCGAGTGGCAAAGATGATGTTCCGCCTTCCGAAGGCGGCCAAGGTGTTCGAGAACCCGAGCCCGGCCGAGCTCAAGGGGCTCGTGGCGAAGATGCCGAATGCGAAGCCGACGCAGCACGGCAACCTCAACGTTCAGACCGAGGTCGTTTCCCGCTCCGCGCGCTCGACCTTCATCGTCACGGACGAGCCCGACGGGCAGAACCAGGCGATCACGCGCGAGGAGGGGCTCCGTTGGGCCGAGGCGCAGGACGCCTACATCGCCGGCCGGGAGATGATTCAGATCGACGGCTACATCGGAAACGACCCCGACTTCCGGACTCCTGCGCGCCTCTATATCGAGGCCGCGAACGCGAACATCGCCGCTATGCAGCAGCAGCTCTACTTCGAGCCTGACGGCGACGCCGACGAGCCCGAGCTGACCGTCGTCTATACGCCGAACCTGAAGGCCGATGGCTATCCCGGCGACCGGCTGATCGCCGTCGACCTCGAGCAAGGCGTCACCCGCGTCTTCAACTCGGACTACTTCGGCGAGTCGAAGAAGGGTGGCCTCCGGATGTGGAACAAGCTCGTCCACGACCGCGGCGGGCTACCGCTCCACGCGGGCTGCAAGATCATCCCGACCCGTAGCGGCCCGCGCGTCGGCCTGATCGTGGGGCTCTCGGGGACGGGCAAGACGACCACGACCTTCACGCGCCAGAACGGCTCGCTCCCCGTTCAGGACGACTTCGTCGCCTGGATGCCCGACGGGCGGATCATGGCAACCGAGAGCGGCTGCTTCGCGAAGACCTTCGGCCTGAACCCCGAGGACGAGCCGACGATCTACGGCGCGGTCACGCAGCCCGACTCCTACCTCGAGAACGTCTCGCAGACGGAGGACGAGGTCGACTTCTACGACACCAGTTACACGCAGAACGGCCGCGCGACCTTCCCCTTCCGCGTCATCGAGGCG
>JBGOSR010000037.1:0-15355 GCA_041476065.1 Gaiellaceae bacterium | reverse complement strand
CCAGACATCGTCCTGCGCTCCGTCGAAGCGGGTGAATGCGATCTTCGTCCCGTCGGGCGACCAGGCTGGGTAGTAGTCGTCGACGGCAGGGTCGTTCGACAGGTCCCTCTGGTTCGAGCCGTCGGCGTTCATGACGAAGATCTCGGCGTCGCCCCCGCGGTAGGTCGTGAAGGCGATCTGCGTGCCGTCGGGCGACCAGGCGGGCGCATTGTCGTCGCTCGGGTCAGTGGTGAGCGCCGTCTTGCCCGTGCCGTCCGAGTTCATGACGTAGATGTCGGCCGTGCCGAAGCCTTTCGGCACAACGCGTGCGTGCGGGCTTCGCGCGGTCTGCGCGCTTCTGGGCGCGACGAGAAGCAATCCGATCGCCAGAAGCGCAGGCAGAATCCACTTTCCCCGCAAAGCCCGCTGCCGCAACGCTGAAGAGACGATCTCCACCCTCCCCGGAGCTGTCCCCCGGGGATTGTCAGGCCGACTACGACAGAAGTCAAGGGGTCGGGCTGACCCGAACTAGGCGCTGACTGACTTGAGCTCGGTGGGCGGAGTTCCGCCTGCGGTGACGAGCCGGTCACGGCCCGTGCGCTTCGCTTCGTAGAGGGCGGCATCGGCACGGCCGACGAGCTCCTCCGCCGACTCGCGCCCATTCCAGCAGGCGACGCCTGCGGAGACTGTCTGGTCGGCGGGCATTGCCGCACGGAGCCGTTCGACGATGTCCTTTGCGTTTGCGAGGTTGCACCCGGCCAGGGCGACCGTGAACTCCTCGCCGCCGTACCGGGCCAGCGTGTCGCTCGTACGCAGCTCGCCGGCCCAGGCCGCGGCGCTCTGCTTCAGGAGCCGGTCGCCGGCCTGGTGGCCGCGCTCGTCGTTGTAGTTCTTGAAGAAGTCGAGGTCGAGCATCGCCACGCAGAGCGGCTCGTTCTGACGCCTGGCACGAGCCATCTCACGCGGGAGCTGCTCCTCCCAGGCACGCCTGTTGCGGAGACCCGTCAGGTCGTCGGTACGAGCGTTCGCCTCGAGCCGCGCCAGCAGGTCGGAGCGTTCGAGCGCCATCGCGGTCTCCGCAGCGAGCATCCGCATAGAGGCGGCGATGCGGCCAGTGCCGTCGACCTCACGGTTCCAGCCGACGACGAGCACTGCGACGGTCTCCTCGTTGCGGAGCACGGGCTCGAAGTGCATCGAGACCGCACCCGTCGTCTGGACGACTCGTTGCGAGATTTCCTGGTGCCCGCGAGCGTCGCCGACAAAGAGGGGCTTCTTCGAGACGAACGCGGTCTTCGCTCCCGAGGCCTCGTCGTCGAGCGATACCTTGAGCGGAGGCGACCCTTGGAGGCCGTAGTTCGCGGTCATCACGAGGTCCCCGTCCGGGCCGCGCTCCATGAGCTTGGCAAACCGCGCGCCCGAGATCGTGCAAGCGGCGGAACAGATGATCTCGCGGGCCAGTCCGGTGTCGGTCGTCCGAGCGATCTCTCTCGTCGCCTCCGTGACCGCCGCCATGCTGACGACGAGCTTGCGCGTCTCCTCCTGGCTCACCTGGAGCTCCTCGGCCCGCCGCAGGTTCTCGGCCGCTCGCTCGCGCAGCTGAGATACGAGTGACTGCACCGTGAAGCCGACGATCGGGGAAACGCAGACCCAGAGGAGCGCGCGAGTCCACTCACTCGCCGGGTACTCGGGCGACCCGACGAGCAGTAGCGGCATGAGGAAAACGGCCCCGACGCCGAAGATGCTCACCGCAAGCTGCCCGCGGGTTCCGTAGAGCGCGAGCCAGAAGACGGGGAGCATCGACAGCACGCTGTACGAGGAGAGGGATCCCCCGTCGGCAGCGCGGAGCAGGGCGATGACCACGAAATAGGCAAAGGGCGGCACGACCTGCGCGAGATGCGGCAGCCGCTGCCACGGGGTGACCAGGGCGCAGATCAGGATCAGCGCGTTGAGGATGGCCGCGGCGACGAGCGCCGCGGAATCATGCCCGTTCGGCGGCAGGGGATAGACCATGATCGCGAGCCACATCGCTCCGAGGAAGGGGGCGGCGCGCGCGAGGAGGCCGTTTCGTTCGAAGGCCTGGAATTTCGCTACGTCGGGCATCGCAGGTGCCGCAGGGCTGGAGGCCGCAAGTGTCATTTCCGCTCCAGTAGAGATCGCCCTCCACGCGCCTCCGCTCGATACCCGATCGAGGGACGTCGCCGCTAAAGCGGGCCTGCTACGGAGCGAACACCTCGATCTCCTTCCAGGCGACCCAGGAGACGCCCGCGGTGGTCATCACCCGCACATACCGGACATTCGTCAAAGGGCTCGGAGGCACCCAGTTGAGCACCTGGTTGTCGGCCGTCAAGTCGCTGAAGGTGTACTGGTCGGTCCACGGGTCGAGGGTCGTCGCACGGGTCTGGATCACATGCGTCGTCGAGCCGTCGGGGGTCTGGGTCACGAAGAGACGGAAGCGCGCGATCGAATAGGGCGCCCCCAGGTCGATCTCGATCCACTGCGGTGGATAGTTGCCCGAGCTCCACGAGTTGGCCATCAGCCCGTCGACGGCGCGTGTTGCGGGCGTGAGCTCTGCCGACGCGGTCACCGGTTTTCCGAGAGCGAGGTTTCCAGCCCCGGGCACCGGCGCGCAGGGGTCCGGCCGAAGCAACGGGCCGAGACCCAGATCGATGAAGCCACTGGAGTCGGCGCCCGACCACAAGGGGTTCTCGCCCGTGTCGTACTCGGTCGTGTCCCAGCTCCAGTGCAGCCAGCCGTCGAAGCCGTACGGGCACGAGTCGGCCTCGACGCTCTTCAGCACGCGCTCAGCGTCGGTCACGGTCGGGTACGCGAACTGGTACGCGCCGAACTCGCCGAGGACGACCGGCTTCACGGCCGGGCTCGTCAGCTCGTAGTTCTCCATGTACTGCGGGAACGTCAGCTCGACGCCGGGCTGAAGGTGCAGGTCGACGAAGTCGAGGCTCGAGGAGTCGATGAGCGGCTTCGCCCGGGTGACGCGCGGATCGCCCGTCCTGGCCGGGTTCGGGCCCTTCGGCCAGAGGAAGCCCATGCCGACGAGCGCCGTCGGGTCGACGGAGAGGATCGCCGAGCGCACCCGGCCGGCCCACCAGACGAGATTCTCGTCCATCATCAGCTGCTTCTGGCCGGCCACCGCCATGTCGTAGGTCTGGCCGTTCCCGGTCGAGACGAGGCCGGTGCCGAAGGTGAGCGGCGGCGAGGTGTCGCGGTAGAACTGCTCCGCGACGGGCTCGTAGCCCCAGACGTCGTCGAGAGGAGCGCCGACCGAGCGCAGCGCCTGGATCAGGGCGATCCAGAAGCGGCGGTTCCCCTCCGCACCGTTCGCGGTCAGGTAGATCACGTTCTCGCGATCGAAGGTCGTGCCGCGGTTGGTGTTCGCAAGCGCCTCGTAGGTGCTTCCGTAGGGCAACGCCTCCGCCGCGATGAGCACATAGATCCCGTTCGCCTTCGCACGCCGCAGGAAGTCGGCGAGGTTCGCGAGGTAGGGACGCGAGAGCCCGTCCGGAGAGACCGGGTCGGAGAGACACCCGGAGCGGCACGTGACGTCGAGGAAGACGCGAACGACGTTGTATCCGTCTGCGCTCATCGTTTCCAGCGCTGTTTCCGCTGCAGCTGCGCTGTACGCGCCCACGACGAAGGTCGAGCTCGAGAACACGAAGGTGTGTGTCGGTGTCTCGTTCAGGCGGCGCCGCACGAAGACAGAGCCCCGGGGGACGAACGTGAGGCCTGTCTGGCGGTCGTAGAACTCGTCGAAGCCGCCGACGTTTCGAACCCCAAGCCGGTGCGGCGGCGGCGGGGGTGGAGGTGGAGGCGGCCCAACAGGCGGTGGCGGCCCACCCGACGGGGGCGGCGGGGGGTTTGGCGACGGCGGGGGCTGAGTCGTTCCCGCCTTCACGACGACGAGCGTCCCCCTCTTGGCCTTCGTCACGCGGCCACGGCCCGGCTTGCAGAGATAGGGGTAGCGGCCGGGCCGGTTGATCGTGACTTTGAAGGTCTGCTTCCGCCTCGGCTTGACATTCCGGCTCCGGCGGCCGGCGAGCCTGAGCGAATGAACGACCTTGCTCCTGTTCGTGAGCGCGAACACGAGCTTCCCGGCCGTCACGCGCTTGCGCGAGAGCTTGCAAACGCGTGTGGTGATCTTGACCGAGATGCGGGTCGCGGGGACAGCCTGGGTACGGCCCTCGCCTGAAGGCGCCGTAAATGCGATCACGGCCGCAGCTACCCCGATCCAGGCCGCCTGGTGCAGACGCCGCGCCATGCCGACAATGTCGGCTCGCGCCGCTCGAAACTAGAGGGTGATCTTCAGCGGGCTCCGCTTGGAGACTCGAGCTTCAGCCCGTCGGAGTCGGCGGGGGAGGCGGAACCGGCGGCGGGCGGACGGCGACGACGCCTGTGCGCACCCGCGCGCGGGGCCCGCGCGAGACGCAGAAGAAGCGGTAGACGCCCGTGCGGTCGAGCTCTACCCGCAGCGCTCCGGAGCGGCGGGGCAGGATGTACTTCGTACGCCGCCCGGCGATCGTGAAGGTGCGAGGCCTGCGCGTCCGATTCGCAACGAGGAAGACCATCGCCCCTGGATCGATCTCGATCGGCGCGGCGCGGCAGGTCTCGGGCGTCATCGTCACCCGTACCTGGGTCTGGCGGCGCGCCTGTCTCCCCGACGAGGCGAACCCGGCGACGAGGAGAACGCCTGCAACGAGGATCGCCCAGACTCTCATGCACTACGTTTTACCCGAGGCGCAGGCTGACGTAGGCACGCGCCAGCTGAAAGAGGATCGCGTCCTCCGGCGAAGCGACGAAGCGAACGCTGTGCAGGACGGAGCGAGTGCCGTGCATCGCGTCTTCGTCGGTCGGGTCGGCGACGGCCACGACGGGGAGCCCACGGGCGAAACCGAGGGGCAGCGCGCGGCTTTCCCGCGCGAGAGCGGCCGGCAGGAGCTTTGCCGCGGCCGGATCGAGCGGGATCCGGCGGACGTCCACGAACGGGAGCCCGCGTTGGGCTGCGACGAGGCGGACGACCTCGGCCTGTGCGACGAGCCCTTGCTCCACGAGCACCTCGCCGAGCCGCTTCCCGCCTTCACGCGCGCACGCAAGGGCGAAGTCGAGCTGCGCGGATTCGAGCAGGCCCGCCTCTGCCAGCAACATGCCGAGCGGAACGTCCCGCGCGACCTCTGCGTCGAGCATCACCTCGCCGAGAGAAAACCCGGGCGAGACGAGCGCCAGCTCGGGAGAGAAGTCGCGCCGCGCGGCCTGCCGAAGCTCGAGGACGGAGCCGAGGTACGCGGCCTGTTCCCTCCGGGTGCGCGCGACTGCGAGCCTGGCTCGTAAGCCGGTGCCGAATTCGCCCACCGATCGATCAAGATCTGCGAGCGCGGATGAGCTTGCCTGCCGCATGAGAACCTCTCCGCGCTGACTGTAGGCCGCTCCGGCCCGTCGGGCGTCCCCCTTTCAGGCCGACGTCCAGAGCGAGTAGCCGCCCGCGTCGCGGGAGCGCGCTTTCCCATCCTCCACGAGCCGGTCCAGCGCGACTGCAGCTTCGCGGCGCGGGCCGCCGATCACCGCTGCGAGGTCGGCCGCCGAGAGCTCCGGCGTCAAGCGGAGCACGACAGACGCCAACGCCGTGCGAGCGTCCTCGAGGTCCGGCAAGTTGCTCAGCCTGTGGCCGTAGCGGCGCGGCAGCAGATCGAGGACGACCGCGGGCCAGCCACGGTCGCGTTCCTGCCGTCCTGCTGCGGTCAGCACGAGTCGGCGCTGGAGGCGTGCGGTTGCCGCACTGACGCGCTTCCCCTCGTGCCCCGCCAGCTCAGGCAGTTCGGCCGTGCTGATCGGCCCACTCGCAAGCACGGCCTCGGCGATGTCGCGTTCGACCGGTGAGAGCTCCTCGTCGCGGAAGTCGTCGGCTCGCCCGGCCCGGCCGGTCAGCGCATAGAGGTTGGGCAGGGCCCGCAGGGAGACGAGCGAGGCCCTGCCGCCCAGATGCTTCCCAGCGCAGACGAGCCGCTGCTCGGGCAGCTCGTCCTTCCACCGCCAGACGCGCGCGAAATCAGGCGTGAAATCGACGAAGCGGCCGCCGTCCTCCCGCTCGGCCCAGTCGACGTCCTCCCGCCCGGTGAGCGCTTCCCAGAGCGAAGGAAGCACGAGAGCCTCGTTCGGGTAGAGGACGGCCAGCCCGACGCGGTCGACCCACGCGGCGGCGCCGCGGATCGTCGCGATCCTGCGCCTAGTGCCCATTCCAGTAGTGCCGGCATCGGCCTGTGCCCGTACGGGAACCGACGCTCCAGATCCCGGCGACCGTCAGTAGAGGACCAGTCTGTCGCGGTGCACCGCTTCGAGGCCGCGCGGGCGGCCAGCCAGCTCGTCCGCGCCCGCGCTCGCGATGCCCTTGCCGAAGGCGATGCCATCCGGCCCGACGAGCTCGACTGCCGCGCCGGGCTCGAAGCTGCCTTCGCAGCGGACGACGCCGACGCCGAGCAGGCTCGCGCCCTTGTCGACCAGCGCCGTCTTTGCCCCCTGGTCGACGTGCAGCATGCCGCCGACGGGCTTGCCGAACCGGAGCCAGAGCTTGAACGCGGACTCTCCTCGCTCATCCGCCGTGAAGCGGGTTCCGCGCGCTTCGCCGGCGAGGATCGGACCGAGCACGTCTTCGCCCGTGCCACCGGCGATCACCGTCGGGATGCCGGCCGCGGACGCCATCTGCGCGGCGACGACCTTGCTGCCCATGCCGCCACGTCCCAGCGCGGTGCCCACGCCGATCTCGGCTTGCAGAGCGAGCTCGCCCTCGGAGATCAGCTCGGCGCCGGGGGTTCCAGGTGCGCGCGAATAGACGCCTTCCACCTCGGTCAGGAGGACGAGCAGCCTCGCGCGCACGAGCACAGCGACCTGCGCGGCCAGCGCGTCGTTGTCGCCGAACGTGATCTCGTCCGTCGCAGTCGCGTCGTTCTCGTTGACGACGGGCACAGCACCGAGCCGAAAGAGCTCGGCGAACGCCTGGCGCGCGTTCACGTAGGCGGCACGGTCGGCGACGTCGCCGGCCGCGAGCAGAATCTGCGCGGCGGGGACCTCCTCGCTTCCGAGCGCCTCCTCCCAGGCCGCTTGCAACCGCGCCTGCCCGAGCGCCGAGGCAGCCTGCAGCCGGGCCATCGTCCGCGGCCGCTTTGTCAGCCCGAGCCTCGGGAGCCCGAGCGCGATCGCACCGGACGAGACGACACAGACCGGCTCGCCGGCCTTCACCAACTGCCCAACCTCGCGCGCGCGGGCGTGAAGTAAGTCAGTTCGAACCTGTCCCTCCTCGTCGACGACGAGGGCTGTGCCGAGCTTGACGACTAGCGGTGCGGTGCTCAACGCGTCTGCGTGGCGTCGCCCACGACCCGGTACTGCCGCAGCCAGAGGTCCCTGTAGGTGACCGGGCCGCGCGGGCCGGGGACTGTGTCGACGTTGATGCCCGTCTCGGGCGCACCCGTGAGCGCAAACCCGTCGGTGAAGCGCGTCGTCGCATGCCAGAAGGCCGCGGTGCCCCGGTAGCCGTCGAGGAACTGATTCGCAGCCTGCTCGTCCTCGGTCACGATCCCGGCTGCGAGCCCGGACGTCTCCTCGTTGGCGATCCGCAGTGCATCGTCCATGTCGTCGACGACGTCGAGCGTCACGGTCGCAACGCGCTCGGGCTCGTTGGCCCATTCGTGCCCGAGGCGCCCACGGTCGTGAGGGAGCACGCCGTTGCCGGCCGTCTCGATGGCCCGCTCGGTGCCTCGGACGTCCAGCTGCTTCTCTGCGAAGATCGCGAGCAGGTCGGGCAGGAGCGCGACGGCCCCGCGATCGACGAGCGCGAGGTTCAGCCGGTTGCAGACCCCTAGACGGTCGAGCGTCGCCTCCGTGATCGCGATCGCGCGATCGCGGTCGGCCTCGGAGTGGATGTAGAGCACACCGCCCCCCTCCGCGTGAGCCAGGGTCCGAACGCCGTGCTCGGCAGCCAGCCGTGCGAGCTTCGCCGTCGTCTCCCCGCTCCCGCGCAGGATCACGACTGGAATCCGCTCCGGCATCGTCACGATTACGCGCGCGCCGTCGCGGTCGGCGGAGCGGACGAGCCCGACGGCACCCGAGGGGAGGCCGGCGCCCTCGAGCGCCGGGCGTAAGACGTCGTCGACGAGGACGGTGACGGTGCGCAGGGCAGCCCCGCCCGTGCGCAGGACAGCCGTGTTCAAGCTCTTCAGGAGTTGTCCCGCCACATCGAGCGCGACGTTTGGACGCGCCTCGAAGTTCGCACCGACGGTCCCGATCGGTATTCGCCGCTCGCTGACGCGAAGGCCGTTCGGCAGGGTCCAGGAATCGATCTCGCGTTCGAGCGGGTCGATCGCAGCCACGGCCTCGACCTGCTCGGCCAGGCCTTCGACCCGGTCGTCGTCGAGCCGCAGCCGGTCGAGCATGCCCTCGTCGAGGCGATTCTTCGCGCCCTCGTAGTCGGCGGCGTTCGCCGCGAGAATGTCGGCGCGGCGCTCACGGACCGAAGCGGCTGCAGCGACGAGCGCAGCGGCGACTGCGTCGTCGGTCAGGTGCCGGGCTGCACGGTTGGCCTCGCCGGCTTCCGTTTCCACCTCGCTGCGAAGAGTCAACGTCGCGTCCTTTGCCGAATCGTTGCCGTCCCCTGCCGAACCCTAACCGTCGCCTGACCTTCTTCTTGCAGGTCGGGCCGTAGCGTGAGAGGCACCCAATGGAGGTGCATCGAATGAACAAATTCCACGTTCTCATAGCGTCGTTGATTCTCGGCCTCGCCGCCATCTTCGGCGTCGCCGCTGCCACGAAGACCACCGGCTTGGGCGCTGCGGCCACTCACGCTCAGACCGGCAAGGTCTCGCAGTCGACGATCGCAGCGCGCCAGCACAAGCTCGATCGCGTCCAGATCGCGCTTCGGCGTGCGCTGGCCGACAAGCCGCCCGCTCTGCCTCGCGTGCCGACCGTCCCCCCCGCTCCCAGGGTGTCGGCCGCGCCGATGGTCCAGCGAACCGTCTACACCCGGCCCGCGCCTGTCGTCGTCATCCGTCACTCGGGCTCCCACGAGCGCGAGCACGAGCAGGAACACGGGGGCGGCGATGACTAGCCACGTCGGCCGCATATACGTGACTGCGATCACGCTCTTCGTCTTCTTCCTGACGTGGGCGGTGGTCGCAGCCAGACCCTTCCCCTCGGCCTCCCGGCCGACCGCGGACCCGCGGCTGCAGGCACTTGTCGTCCGAGAGCAGCGCCTGCGAAGGGAGAGCGTCCTCGTACAGAAGCTCGTCGCTCATCGATGGGCCACCTACCGTACCCAGCTCGCCAAGCGACAATCGCAGATCGCAGCCGCAAAGCAGGCCCAGGCGCGGCAGGCTCAGCTTGCAGCGGTGGCGGCCGCCGCCCCGGCGTCGGGGCCGTCGGTACGAGTTGTCTCCCTTCCCGCGATCACAGTCACGAGGACCTCATGACGCGCCGGACGTTCAAGGCGATGGGCACCGACATCGAGCTGCTCGTGGAGGCGGAGAAGCCGGAAGGGGCGCTCGCTGCCGCGGAGGCCGAGTTCCATCGCCTCGAGGCGCTCCTCTCGCGCTTCCGCCCCGACTCGGAGCTCTCGCAGCTGAACGAGCGGGGGTCCCTGCGGGCCGGGCCCGACCTGCTCGAGGTCGTCCGCCTCGGGATCCAGGCGCGCCGGCAGACCGGAGGGCGGTTCGACCTGACCGTCCACGACGCAGTTGTCGCCTCGGGCTATGACCGCACGTTCGACGAGCTACCGGCCGAGGGCGCTGCCCCGGCGGGTGGCTCACGCTGCGGCGGCGGAGTCCGCGTCGACGGGAACCGGATCGAGCTCGACGAGGGCGTTCGCCTCGACTTCGGAGGGATCGGCAAGGGGTACGCCGCGGAGAACGCGGCCACGATCCTCGGAACCGCAGGTCCGTGTCTCGTGAACGCGGGCGGTGACGTCGCGACCCGCGGAGGCAGCTGGCCGATCGGCGTCGAGACGGCAGACGGCGCCCTGACGATCGAGCTCGCCACCGGTGGGCTCGCGACATCCGGCCGCGACCGGCGCCGCTGGCAGCGCGCCGGCAAGGAGCTGCACCACCTGATCGACCCCCTAACCGGCAAGCCCGCCGCGGGTGATCTCCTGCGCGCGACCGTCATTGCTCCCGATGCGATCCAGGCCGAGGTCTGGGCGAAGGCACTCTTCCTCGCGGGCTCGCATGCCGCCGCCGAGGAGGCCGATGCTCACGGGCTTCCGTGTGTCCTCGTAACCGAGACCGGCGAGACGCGCCTCGCGGGAGGGCTTGGATGAAGGACCCGACCTTCTGGATCCTCGCTCGGACGAGCGGCCTGACGGCCTACGTCCTGATCACGGTTTCCATGCTCGCCGGGCTCGTGGTCAAGTCGCGCCCGTTCGGCGCAGCTCTCAGGGCGGCTTCGGCGGTGGACGTTCACCGCTTCCTCACCTCGCTCGCGCTCGGCGCCGTCGCGGTCCACGGCGTGACGCTCGTCCTCGATTCGACCGTGAAGATCGGACTGCTGCAGCTGCTCGTGCCCTTCACGGCCTCCTATCGCCCGCTCTGGACCGGCCTTGGCGTGCTCGCCGCAGAGCTCGCGATCGTCATCGCGGTCTCGTTCCCGCTGCGAAAGCGCATCGGCGGCCGGGTCTGGCGGCGGCTGCACTGGGCCACCTACGCCATCTTCGCCCTTGCCACTGCCCATGGGCTCGCAGCCGGCACCGACACCAACCGGCCCTGGGTCTTCGACATCTACCTCGGGTCGGTCGGCGCAGTCGTCTTCGCCACAGGGTGGCGGGCGCTGACCGTCCGGCCCCGACCATCGACGAAAGGAGCAATCCTTGTACAAGATCCAGATCGATCAGTCGCTGTGTAGCGGCTTCGGAACCTGCGCCGAGCTGGCGCCCGAGATCTTCCAACTCGACGGGAGCACGGCAACCGTGCGCCGCGGAGAGTCGGACGATCCTGCAGTGCTCGAGGCCGCGTCGGCTTGCCCGATGGCCGCGATCATCATCGCTGAGCAGGAGGCGGCATGAGCTCGCCCCCGTCTCACCACACTGTGTCCGGAGGTTCCTCCGGCGAGGGGCCTCCGGGCAGGATCGTCATCGTTGGCGCCGGTCTAGCCGGCGCCCGCTGCGCCGAGACACTCCGCGCCGAGGGCTACGACGGCGAGCTCGTCCTCGTCGGCGACGAGCTACACGCGCCGTATGAGCGCCCGGCTCTCTCGAAAGAGTTCCTGGCCGGCAGGCGCGGCCTCGACGAGATGGCGCTGCATCCGCACTCGTTCTGGGCCGACAAGCAGATCGACCTGCGGCTCGGCACCCGGATCGCCGCGGTCGACCGGGATGCACGGACCGCCACAACCGACGACGGCGCCGAGCTGCGCTGGGACGTGCTCGTCTTGGCCACCGGCGCCCGAGTCCGGCGACTTCCCTTCGCCGGTCCGGACGGCGTCCACTTCCTGCGGACCGCGGACGACGCTCTCGCGCTTCGCGAGGAGCTCGTCCCCGGCGCACGCCTCGTCGTCGTCGGCGGCGGCTTCGTCGGCGCCGAAGTGGCCTCGACCGCGACCGCGCTCGGCGTCCACGTGACCATGCTCGAGTCCGGCCTCGCCCCGTTCGCACGCGCGCTCGGGCCCGAGATCGGCCGGTTGCTCGCACACCGCTACCGCCGGCACGGGGTCGACCTCCTTCTCGGTGTCGGCGCCGCCGGCTTCCGCACCCGGCCGAACGGACGCCTCGAGAGCGTCGTCCTGTCGGACGGCCGAGACGTGGCTTGCGACACGGCGCTCGTCGCCGTCGGCGTCGAGCAGGCGCGGGAGCTCACCGCTTTCGACCCGGAGCCGCCGGTCTACGCCTGCGGCGACGTCGCCGGCAGCCGCGGTCACTGGACGGGCGCCGCGGCCGAGGCAATCGCGGTCGCCCGCCGGATCCTCGGGCTCGAGCCGCCTCCCGAGCAGCCGCCGTTCTTCTGGTCGGACCAGTTCGGCCTCCGGCTCCAGCTCGTCGGCGAGCCGAGCGAAGCCGATCTTGTCGAGCTGGAAGGCGAAGAGAACGAATTCGTCGCGCGCTATCTAGCGGCCGACCGAACACTCCTCGCCGCGCTGGCCGCGAACCGCCCGGCCGAAGTCGGACGACTCAGGCGAGAACTGGCCTTCGCGGCCTGAAACCGGAAAGGGGGCCCGAAGGCCCCCTTTTGACGGTGGAGGGGTAGGGGAGTACCCGTTCGCGTCACTACTCGACCAGCTCGAACCTCGCTTTCAGGTTGTGCATGAACGCGTCCGCCTCGTACTCGTTCCAGCGGGCGATGAACGGCTCGAACTTCTTGTCGAAGGTCGGCGTTTCGAAGTCGGCGTCGAAGAGCACCTTCGTCGTTCCGTTCCGACTCTCGAACATGAACGCGTACGTGCTCTCGATGTCGCCCGTCGCCGTCTCGACGATCCGCTCGTTGGTCACATGCTTGGAGGTCTCCATGAAGCCGCTTGAAGGCCGGCCGGCCAAGTTGTAGGTGTAGGTGAACCGATGCCCACCTTCCGGCAGGTCTTCGACGTCCTTCACCTGGTAGAAGCTCGGCCACACCTCCGGCAGGTTCGTGGGCGAGTCGAGGTACTCGAAAATCTTCTCGACAGGTGCCTCGATCGTTACTTCCTTGTGGAACTTCGCCACTAAGCACCTCCCTCTCTTGACCGGCATAGGTTCTCACCCGGCAAGGTCGGGTTCGTGACAAAAATTGACTAGGTGAGGATCCCGAGCCGCCGGGCCTTCGCTACCGCCTCCAGCTGTGAATGTCCCCCGAGCTCGGAGAGCACCGCCCGGACGTGGTTTCGCGCCGTCGACTCCCGGATCCCGAGCCGCGCTGCGAGGGCTCTGACCGCGACCCCCTGTGCGAGCAGCTCGAGGACCTCGTACTGCCTGGGTGTCAGTCGCGGTCGCTGCTCGTCACCCCTCAACGGCTCCGGTCCGGCCAGAACGTGAAGGAAGATCCGGCCCTCGGGCCGCTCGAGCTCGATCGTGGAGAGCGCAAAGGCCCTCCGTCCGCGGACGGACTTGACGACAACGTCGTGGCTGGTGACCGCGCGGCCTTCGCGCGCGATCCGCGCATAGGAGCACCCCGCATGACAGACGAGGTTTCCTTGCCGGTCCTGGCCCCCGAGAAGCTCCCAGCAGTGCCGCCCGACAGCGTCGGACGCCGCGATCCCCGTCAGCTGCTCGGCTGCTGCGTTCCACGAGAGGACCTTGAGCTCGTCGTCGAACGTGAAAACCGGATCTCCGGAAGAGACGCCGAGGTCCTTCATCAGCGCTCCGCTGAGAGGACCGCCCCGGCGGCGACGGCGTCCTCGACTGCTGCTCGCAGCTCGTCGGGCTCGACGGGCTCGATCACGACGCGGACGTCGTCCAGGAGCTCTCCGTAGAGGTGCAACTCCTCCTGCGGCACAGCCACTACAAGCGGCTTGCCCGCGTGATGGCGCCTGAGCGCCTCGAGTACGGCCCGCCGCTCTGCGGTGCTGACCCCGAGACCCGAGACGACAACGTCGGCGCCTTCGACGAAGAGGCACCGCTCACCCGTCGTGAGCACGCAGCGTTCTGGGCTGTCGGGGGAGCCCGACGGGCCCGGGCAGATTGCCGCCGAATAGCCGGCCCCGCGAAGGATCGCGACGAGCTCGAGCGCGACGGCATCGTCGAAGTGCTCGACGAGGGCGCGGGGCTTCGAGAACCGCCACGGCCCTGGCGAGATCGTCCTCACCCTGCCCCGAATCCGCCACATGGAGATCACCGTCCTTGAATCGCGTGTCGTGTGGTGAGCGTGGCGCCGAGCGCGCTCGCTAGCATCCGGGAACCCACTGATGCGGTCGTCGGGGAATACCCGGACGCCGACTCGGCTCGTTCGGGCTAGCCGCTCGTGGCTCCAGCCTCGAGCAGGAGGCACGCTGCCTCGTGGTTGCGGGAAGCTCCCGCCGGACGGGCGAGAAGCGGATCAGCCTGGCTGCACACCTCGATCGCCAGAGGACAGCGTGGATGAAACCGGCAGCCGCTGGGGATGCGGACTGCGTCCGGCGTCTCGCCGCGCAGCACCTGAAAGCGTCTCCGCCGGCGAGGATCGGCCCCCGGAACGACCGAGAGCAGCGCCTGCGTGTACGGGTGCTTCGGGTTCTCGACGACCTCGGCCGCCGGCCCATGCTCGACGATGCGGCCCAAGTACATGACGGCGATCCGGTCGGCGAAGAGCGCTGCCGTCGAGAGATCGTGCGTGATCATCAGGATCGCCAGGCCGCTCTCGCGCAAGCCGTCCAGAAGCTTGAGGACGCCGGCCCGAACCGAGACGTCGAGCATCGAGACCGGCTCGTCTGCGACGAGGAGGCGCGGTTCGAGGACGAGCGCGGCGGCGATCGCGACGCGCTGACGCTGCCCCCCGGACAGCTCGTGCGGAAAGCGGTCGACGAAGAGATCGGGCGGCGAGAGCTCGACCCGCGCGAGGGCCTCCAGGACTCGTTCGGCGCGTGCCGCTTTCGAGCCGCCGAGGCCGTGGATCAGCAGCGGCTCTTCCACTGCCGCCCGCACGCGGAACCGCGGATCGAGGGACTCGTACGGATCCTGGTAGACGATTTGGATCTGGCGCCGTACCGGGCGCAATGCCCTCGGCCCGAGCCGCGTGATGTCGCGCCCTTCGTAGCGAATCGCGCCCGAGACCGGGTCGACGAGCCTCAGCACCGCCTGGGCCGTCGTCGTCTTCCCGCATCCCGACTCGCCGACGAGCGCGACCATCTCACCCTCGCCGAGCGCGAGTGTGATGCCGTCCACGGCGTGAACGGCGAGCTTGGGACGGCGCGCGAGCGAGCGGACGATGCCCCGCGGGATCGGATACTCGACGACGAGATCCTCGATCTCGAGCAGCGAGCTCATGTCGTCACGGGCGCACGGTCGTTGAGGTGGCACGCGGCTGCGTGCGCTGGAGCGACCGTCTTCAGCAGTGGCCGGATCGAGACACACAGCGCGAAGGAGCTGTCGCAGCGCAGCCTGAACGGGCAGCCCTCGAGCGGTCGGTCCAGGCGCGGCGGCGCTCCGGGGATCGAGACGATCTTCCCGTTCCGCGCGTTGAGATCTGGCGTCGCTGCAAACAGGAGCCGGGTGTACGGATGTCGCGGCTCGTGGTAGAGCGTGTCCACGGAGCCGCGCTCGACGATCTCCCCCGCGTACATCACGGCGCCGAGGTCGCAGAGCTGCGCGACAACGGGAAGATCGTGCGTGACAAGGACGAGCGCGAGCCCGAAGTCGCGGCAGAGCCCGTCGAGGAGCTCGAGGATCTGCGCCTGCACCATCACGTCGAGAGCGGTCGTCGGCTCGTCCGCGATCAGCACCTTCGGATTG
>JBGOSR010000036.1:0-15479 GCA_041476065.1 Gaiellaceae bacterium | reverse complement strand
TGTGTTTCACCATGGAGGGTCGCGGCGCCGACGTCGTCGCGTACGACCTCTCGGACAAGCAGTCGTGGGACGTCGTCCCGTACGCGCAATACGATCACGCCTCGTTCGAATCGGACCGCCGCGAGCACCTCTTGAAGCTGAACAACAGCTGGTGGCTCGCGCATCGCGCGTTCGAGTCGTCGGCGAAGGTCGTCTACGGCACGGTCTACGAGATCCCGGAGGAGATCGGCCGGGTCGAGGTGGCGACCTTCGGGAACGTGCTCCGCCATTTTCGCGACCCGTTCCTGGCGCTCGAGCGCGCGCTTCGCCTGACGACCGAGACCGTGATCGTCACCGAGAACCCGTCGCTGCGCTACTCGCTGCCGCAGATGGCCGCCAGCCTGCTCAAGCCGAACATGGCGTTCCTGCCGAACTTCGAACGGGTGCAGCCACGCGAGTCCTGGTGGCATTTCACTCCTGCGGCGATCAAGCAGATGCTCGGGATCCTCGGCTTCGAGGACACCACTGTCCGCTACCACGTACAGCGATTCGCGAAGAAGCGGAAGCCGCTCTTCACCGTGGTCGGCCGTCGCACCAGGCCCCTGCCGGGGGACTAACGTAGGCGCCCGATGAGGGTGCTTCTCGTGACCATGTACTTTCCGCCCGCCGGCGGCGGGGGCGTCGCGCGTCCGCTGAAGCTCGCGACTCATCTGCCCGAGCTCGGGATCGAGACCCATGTCCTCGCGCCGGACGACCCGAAGTGGCTTGCGCGAGACGACGAGCTGGACATTCCGCGTCAGGCGCATGTCCACAGGGCGCGCTACGTCGGGCCGCGCGGGCGGTTGCCGGCCGAGGAGCTGTACGGGCTCGAGGGGGTCGACCGCGCACTGCGGCAGGCCGCACTGTTCTCGCGCCGCCTGCTCCTCCCGGATGAGTTCGTCAGCTGGGGCCTGACCGCGATCCCGGCGGCCAGGCGGATCGTGCGCGAGGAGGGGATCGACGTCGTCGTCACGACGTCGCCGCCGGCCTCGATCAACCTGATCGGCGCGGCGGTCAAGCAGGCCACAGGCGTCCCCTGGGTCGCCGACCTCCGCGACTCCGTGGCTGCGAACCCCGACCGTCGCGTCGACCGGCTCTCCGTGCGGGTCAAGGAACAGGGCCAGGCGCTCGTCGCGCGGCTCGTGGCGAAGCGGGCCGACGCGGTCGTCACGGTCTCGGATGCGATCTCGCAGGAGATGCGGGACCTCGGCGCGGAGCGTGTCGAGACGATCCCGAACGGCTGCGATTTCGAGGACTTCGAGGGCCTCGAGTACAGGCGCGGCGAGCGCTTCCGGATCACGCACACCGGAAGCTTCTTCGGGCACCGCGACCCGAAGCCGTTCCTCAGAGCGCTCTCGGGCGCCGACCATGACGTCGTCGCTCGGTTCGTCGGCGGCCTCCGGTCGTCCGACCGCGAGTTCGCGGACGGTCTCGGCCTCGGCGATCGCGTGGAGGAAATCGAGCACGTCCCGCGGCGCGCCGCGCTCGAGCTCCAGCGGGACTCCGATGCGCTCCTGTTGCTGCTACCGGAGGCCGGGGGACGTGGTCGCACCGTCCCGTCGGGAAAGATCTACGAGTACCTCGCCGCCGAGCGGCCTATCCTCGCCGCTGTGCCGACCGACGGAGTCGCCGCAGAGCTCGTCCGCCGAGCCGATGCCGGAGTCGTCGTGGCCCCCGACGACGTCGAAGGGCTCCGCGCCGCAATCGAGGGCCTGCGCGCGCGCTGGGAGGCAGGTGCGCTCGACGGTGGCGGCCTGTCGCCGGAGCTGCGGGAGCTTCTCTCGCGCCGCACCCGCTCGCGCGAGTTCGCCGACCTGCTCGGGAGCCTCACATGAGCACGCCCCAGACTTTGCAACAGACTGTTGCAAAGTCGCGAGGGCGTCTGGTGGCGTTCTTCTTCCTGGCGACCGTCTTCTCGGTCTCGTGGCAGAACGTGTACTGGAATGTCGCCGGCCGCGTGAATCTCGCCGATGTGCTGGCGCTGCTCTTCCTCGTCGCGTTCGTCGCGCACCGGATCAGTCAGCGGGACCGGCTCGTGCCGCCGACGACGCTCGCGGTCCTCGGATTCGGCCTCGCGCTGCTCGTCGTCTACCTGTTCGGCTTCTTCAACATCGAGACGACGCAGGCGCTCTCGCTCTACGAGAAGGGCCTGACGAAGTTCCTGATCCATTTCGGGTTCGTCGCGGCCGGTGTCGCGTACCTCGCGCGCCGCTCCGAGCGTTTTTACTGGCGGACGGTGAGCTGGTTCGTCGCGGGCTTCGCGGCGAATGCGGCGTACGGGCTGCTGCAACTCGCGGCCAAGCTTGCTGGCCGGAACCTCGACGCGCTCGTTCTCAACCCGATCACCGGCGGTGCCGCGTCGATCAACATCTGGGGCGCGGTCGGCGAGTCGAGCGTGTACCGCGTCAACGCGCTGACCGGCGATGCGAATCACCTCGGGGTGATGCTCGTCGTCCCGCTTCTCCTGCTGACGCCTGTGTACCTGCGGCTCGAGCGCGGCCACCGGCTGCGGGCGCCGCTCGCAGTCCTGCTCGGGTTCCTCCTGATCATGGAGCTCTCGACCCTCTCGCGCAGCGGGCTGCTGGGGCTCGCTGTCGGCGGCGCCCTGATCGCCATTGTCTACCGGCGGCTGCTCGTCACGAGGGCTCTGCTCGTACCGCTCGGAGCCGTCGCCGCGCTGCTGGGAGCTCTGGTCGTCCGGCGGCTCGACTACTTCTCGAACGTCCTTCACGCCCGGCTGCAGACGAACGACTCGTCCTCGACGCTGCATTTCCAGGTCTACGACTTCATCCCGCAGACGATCCACGCGCATCCGCTGTTCGGCTTTGGGCTGAACACGTTCTCGGTCTACTTCGAGTTCGTCACCGGGCGGACGAAGTGGGGCGCGCACTCGTATTACGTCGCGACCGTGGTCGAGACCGGGCTCGTCGGCACCATCGTCTTCGCGCTCTTCCTCGTCTTTCTCTTTCGGCGACTGCAAGTGGCCCGGATGATCGGCCGGGCACTCGCGGAGGCAGGCGATCCGGTTGCGGCTCGGGTTCGGCCGCTCGCGTGGGGGCTGACCGCCGCGCTCCTGGGGACGATCGCAGCCAACGCCTTCTACCTGACGATGCAGTTCTACTACTTCTATGCGCTCGCGTTGCTCGCGCTGACGGCCCCGATCGTGTTCGGCCGGCGAGTCGCACAGCGTTGAGAATCCTCGTTCTCACCACCTCGTATCCCCGATCCGCGGACGATGTGGCAGGGCGTTTCCTCGCCGACGGCGTCGAGCACCTGAGGGAGCGAGGTCTGACGATCGACGTCATTTCGCCAGCGAGCTTTCGCCACTACGGAATCGCCTATGGTCACGGCGTCGCCGCCAACCTGCGCCGGCGGCCGTATCTGGCGCTCGCCCTGCCGCTCATGCTCGGCGGCTTCGCCCGGGCTGCGCGGCGCGCGGCGCGAGGCGCGGATCTCGTCCATGCGCACTGGCTGCCGACCGGCGCCGTCGCTCTGGCTACGGGAAAGCCGTTCGTGCTCCAGGTGCACGGGACCGACATCGAGCTCTCGCGTCGTGCCCCCGCGCTCGCGCGACGGGTGCTCCGCCGCGCTCGCCTCGTGATTGCGCCCTCGACCGCGCTCGCCGAGGAGGCCAGGCGCCTGGGCGCGTTCGACGTGCGCACGATCCCGAGCGGAATCGACGTTCCTGAGCAGACCGGCGAGGAAGCCGAGCCGCCTGAGATCCTCTACGCGGGCCGCCTCTCGCCGGAGAAGGGCGTGCGCGAGCTCGTCGCTGCGGCGAAGGGCCACCCGCTCGTCGTGGCAGGCGACGGCCCGCTTCGGGCGGAGGTGCCCGGAGCGCTGGGCTTCGTTCCCCACGGCGAGCTCGAGCGGCTGTACGGGCGGGCGGCGGTCGTCGCGTGCCCGTCGCACCGCGAGGGCTTCGGTGTCGTCTGCGCGGAAGCGATGGCGCACGGCCGGCCGGTGGTCGCCGGGGACGTGGGCGGCCTCCGAGACCTCGTTGTCCACGAGCAGACGGGGCTGCTCGTTCCGCCGAGGGACGTTGAAGCTCTGCGCGCCGCGCTCGAGCGCCTGCTCGCCGACCGCGATCTTCGCCGCCGCCTGGGCGACGCCGGGAGGGCCCGGATCGCCGAGCGCTTCACGTGGGGGCGCTTCGAGGACGAGATCCTGCGGGCCTACGACGACGCACTCGCGGGCGCAGCCTCGAGCACTTCCTAGTAGATCTTCAGCTGACGGTCGACGACGAGCCGCCAGCCGTGATGGCGCTCGACCCAGTCGCGCCCCGCCAGCCCGATGCGCGCCTGCTCCCCAGGGTCGCCGACCAGCCGCGTGAGCTGGCGGGAGAGCTCTTCGACCGTTCTCGCCGGAACGATCGGCGGCGCCGTTGGAAAGGCCCACTCGTTGACCTCGGCGTCATAGGCCATGATCACCGGCCGCCCACACGCCATTGCCTCGGGAGCGATTGCGCCGAACGTCCCGATGAGAAACTGGTCGAGCACGATGTCGGCGCCCCGGTAGGCATCGATCAGCTGGAGCTTTGGCAGCGGCTTTATCCACCGGACGCGCCCGCCGATCCCGAGCTCCTCGATGAGAGCCCGGCTGCGGTCGAGCTCGAGCCCCCACTCGGTGAGCACGAGCACGCTCTTGGCAGGACCTTGTCGGACGAGCTCGGCAAACGCCCGGAGCATGACGTCAGAGCCCTTGATGTCCCAGTTGTGGCTGGCCGGTGAGAAGAGGACGATGTCCGACGCGCTGAGCCCGAGCCGATCGCGGAACTGCGAGGGCCCGGGCGTGTACTTCGTCTCGTCGATGGGATGCGGCACGAAGACGTAGTTGTCGAGGCCGAGCCGCCGCGCGGAGTCGACCACGTCAGGATTCGTGATCACGATCGCCTGGGCGCTCCGGTAGGCGAGGCTGAGCAGGCGCCCGGACCACGAGTCCTGGAACGGCAGGTCCCTCAGCGTGCCGTGCTCAAAGGCGACGAAGGGGCGGTCGGGAGCCGCCAACAGCGTCAGGATCGGATGCAGCCCGTTCGCCTGAACGAGGTCGTAGCTGCGGAACAGAGGCTCTAGAGGAGCGACCTCGCGGCTGAGCCGGGTCATCCAGACAGAGGCGCGCAAGACGTCGACTAACCCGAGATCCGTCCCGAGCACCTCTCGCAGCGGTGCGTACTCGCGGAGCAGCCGTCGATACAGGAGGTTCAGCTTCGGGGTCGAGAGCGCAAGCCGGATTCTCTCGCCCAGCCAGGCGCGGCCCTGCGGATTCGTGAGCGGCGCCCTCGGCGAGAGGACCCAGTCCGGCCGGTGCCAGCCGGCGGCCGCGGCGATCTCCTCGACCGGCTCGGCCTCGGCGAAGGAGCCCACGAGCGGTGCGTCTTCCCACTCGGGCTGGCTGAAGATGTGACGCTCGTCGCAGAGGGCGTCGGCCTCGACTCCGGCGCGCCGCAGGAGCTTCGCGTTGCTGTACGCGTTGTTGGCGACGTTGCCGGAGTGGAGGATGCGCATCACGTGGACCGTCGGGCCGCCACTACGCTGTAGCAATGGCCGTGGCCGGTAGCGAAACCGCGGGAGCCGTTCCCCAGCCGCCGAGCCACATCCTGAGACTCGCGAAGCAAGCGCTCGTCTACGGAACGAGCGGGGTTCTCCTGCAGGTCGTCGGCGTGGTCACTCTTCCGGTCTTCGCGCGGTCGTTCACGCACGCAGAGTACGGATTGCTCGAGCTCGCGCTGGTGCTCTTCTCCTTCTCGATGGCCGTGGCCGACGCAGGCTTCGCTTCGGCGGCCCAGCGCAGCTTCTTCGACTACACCGACTCCGACGTGGAAGAGCGTCGTCGGGTCATCTTCACGGCGTTCACGTTCACGATGGGCGTGGCAACCACCCTCGCCGTCGTCCTCGTGGTCGGCAGGCATGGCGTGGCGGACGCGATCTTTCGACGCGGCGGAAAGACAGAGCTCGTGGTTCTCGTCGGGGCCTCGGTCCCGCTCGTCATCGCAGCGAATTTCCTGCGGGAGACGATGCGTCTCCGGTTTCGCGCCTGGCACTACGTGATCTCGTCCGTGACGGCGGCGGCGATCTCGGCCGCTGTCGCCGTGGCGGCCGTCCTGGCTCTGGACGTGGGAGTGGAGGCGATCTTCTTCGGCATGATCGTCGGGAACGGAGTCGCCGTAGCCTACGGTCTGACCGTCGTCCACTCGAACATCGGGCGGCACTTCTCCCGGCCGGAGCTGCGGAAGATGCTCGTGTACGGGATGCCCCTCGTGCCGACCGCGATTGCCATCTGGGCGCTCGCGTTGCTCGACCGCCTCCTGCTCGGCTGGCTGAGCAACCTCTCCGAGGTCGGTCAGTACGCGGTCGCAAACCGCATCTCGGGCGTGCTGTTTCTCCTCGTGACGGGCTTCGCGCTCGCCTTCGGTCCCTATGTGCTCTCGATCTACTCCGAGGATCCGGAGCTCGAGAAGGTGGTACGCGGCAAGACCCTCACCTACGTGACGATCGGGCTCTCGCTCGGGGCGCTCTGCCTCACGCTGTTCGCCCGCGAAATGCTCATGGTGGCTGCGCCGAGCTTCGACGAGGCGTACAAGGCCGTCGGCCCGTTGTCGTTGGGGGTCCTCGCGGTCGGGATCTCCTCGGTGGTCATGGCGGGGATCTCGATTTCGAGGCGGACGATCTACCTCGCGCTCCTGGCCGGGATCGGGGTCGTCGTCAACGTCGCCTTCAACCTGATCCTGATCCCGCCGTTCGGAATGCTGGGGGCTGCGTTTGCGACCGCTGCCGCGTACGGCCTGCTGACCTTGATGCACTACCGGGTCGCCCAGCGGCTCTATCCGACGCCGTACGAGCCGAAGAACGTTGTGATCGTCGTAGCGCTCGCGATCGCTTTCGGGACGCTCGGCGTCGTCGCTCTCGGCCCCGTTCCGGTCGCCCTGGCCGTCAAGGGCCTAGCTGTCGCAGCATTTCTCGTCGCTCTCCGGCTCGCTGGCGTCGTCAGCGACGACGAGATCGGCCGAATTCGAGAGCTCATTGGAGGCACGCTGAGCCTCAGCAGGGCACGCGCATGAGCGAGGGCCCGCTCGTCAGCGTGATCATGTCCGCCTACAACGGCGCGGATCTGATCGGCGAGAGCATCGAGAGCGTGCTCGCCCAGACCTATGACCGGATCGAGCTCGTGGTGGTCGACGACTGCTCGACCGACGGCACGCCGGACGTCGTCGAGGCGTATGTGAAGCAGCACCCCGATCGCATCCGCCTCGAGCGCAAGGGCAGCCGCGCCGGTCCCTGCCGGCGGCGCAACGACGCGCTCGACCTCGCGCGCGGCGAGCTGATCGCGTGGCTCGACCAGGACGACCTCTGGCTACCGGAGAAGACGGAGCGCCAGGTCGAGGTTCTGGTGGCCCGTCCAGAGGTCGGACTCGTCTACTCGGGGTACGAGGCCTTCGACTCCGAAAGCGGCGACACGGTTCCGTGGCGTGAGCGCGAGACCGAGGCAGAGGGCGACGTCCTCCTCCCGCTCTTCGTACGCGGATGTTTCGTCGCCTCGGTGACCGCCCTCTTCCGCCGCGAGGTCCTGACGCGGAGAAACATGCGCCTGCGCGAGACGGACTTCTCCTTCGGCGACGACTACTACCTCTGGCTCGCCCTGTCGCTCGACTGGCAAGTGGCGCTCGTCGACGAGGTGCTGGCCCGCTACCGGCGGCATGCGCGAAACGAGAGCTCGCGCCTCGGCGGCGCGAACTTCCACCTGCTGCGGATCAAGCTCCTGCGCGAGTTCGTCCTGGATTTCCCAGAGGCCGCTCCGAGGCTTGGGCCCTGGCGCCGGCGGGGTCTCGCGAGCCACTACCTGAGAGCCGCGGATTCCGAGGCCGCGAGCTCGCGGGTTCGGGCAGCGATCCCGACCATGCGCGCATTTGCCCTGGCACCCGGTTATACGCTCCGAGCACTTCGTGCGACCGATGGCCACGCGTAACCTGCCCGGAATCCGTCCAGGATCACTCCCGCGTCGCGCAGCGAAGCGCGTGCTGGACACGGCTTCCGAGGTCGCTGAGCGACGAATTGTTCGACAGTTCCACCGGCTCTTCTACCGGTCAAGCGTCGACACCTGGTCGAACACCCGCTGGCTCGGCACGGCAGCCCAGAAGTGCGCCTTCGACCTCTGGGTCTACCAGGAGATCCTCCACGAGCGCCGACCGGCGGTGATCATCGAATGCGGCACGGCTGAGGGTGGAAGTGCCTCCTTCCTCGCGTCGATCTGCGACCTGCTCGACCACGGCTCGGTGATCACGATCGACATCGAGGAGTACCCGAACCGCCCCGAGCATCCTCGGATCACGTATCTGAACGGCTCGTCGACGGACGCTCAGGTCTTTCGCCAGGTCGAGCAGCTAGTAGGCGGCCGGGAACCGGTGATGGTGATCCTGGACTCGAACCATGAGCGAGACCACGTCTTCGCTGAGCTGCGCCTGTACGCCGGCCTTGTCAGCCCGGGCAACTACCTGATCGTCGAAGACTCCAATGTCAACGGCCATCCCGTCCTGCCTGCGTTCGGCCCAGGGCCGAGCGAAGCTGTGGATCAGTTTCTCCGGGAGTCGAACGACTTCGTCGTCGATCGGGAGTGCGAGAAGTTCTTCCTCACCTTCAACCCGGGCGGATACCTGCGCAAGAGATCCGCGGGCAGCCCGAGTGACGTTCAGACGTAGACGATGCCGATCCCGAATCCATCCTGGTCGGGGTCGACGATCAGCTCCTCTGTTCGATGGTGCTGCTTCAGCTCGCTCCAGTAGCGCGGCACGTCGCCTGAGATCGAGGGTGTCTCGAGGGCATGCCGGGTCCTGAAGTCCGGGTTGATGTCGTGCAGGGCGACGATCCCGCCGGGCCGCACGAGCGGCGCGTACTGCTCGAAGTCGGCCCGGACGCCGTCGTAGGAGTGGTCACCGTCGATGAACAGGACGTCGAGCCTGTTTCCGCGGAGCTCCTTGACCACCACGTCCTTCGTCTCGGCGCTGTGGGAGTCGCCTTCGATGCTGACGAGGCGTTGACTTCTACCCGCCAGTTTCGCTCGGGCCGCTCGCGTGTGGTGAGGGATCGCGAGGTCGACGGAGACGATCAGGGCCTCATCGTGGCTGGCTCGACTGAGGAGATAGAGGGTCCCGCCGGCCGAGGTGCCGATCTCGCACACGAAACGAGGCCTGAGGTCTTCGACCTTGTCGAGCAGCGGCATCAGCTCGTCGTACTTCTGGCTCGCCGTCATCGGTGCGGCCTGCACGTTCACGTTGATCAGCTCGTGGTCGAGGATCTCCAAGAACCTACCTTCCGGGGTCTGGCGGGCGAGCTCCCGCGGGGATCGATGCAATCGGCCCGCCCGGGCGTGCGCACGCGCCTGCCGTCTCAGCAACAAGTAGAACCAGAGTGCCGTTCCGAGCCGGGGGGCCGCGCGTGCGGCGAGCTCGGCGATCCGCCCGTGGCGCCTCACGTTGCCGTGCGCGACTGCATCCGCCTTTTCACTACGCCTGGACCGTGCCCCTTTGCGGCTCGGACGTGCGCAGTGCGAGACCGTCGCCGTCCATGAACAGCCGGTTCCACCACTCGAAACTGAGCAGCGACCAGATGAGCAGGCGGTGGTTCACCCGTCCTTCGAGGTGCTCCGCCAGGACGCGGCGGACGTACTCCGGCTGGAAGTAGCCTCGGTTGAGGCTCCGCGTGTCGAGCAGGATCTCGCGGATGTAGTCCATCGTCGGCCCTCGGTACCAGGACTGGTCGGGCGGGCTGAAGCCCTGCTTGGGCTTCTCGACGAGCCCCTCGGGCAGCAGCGTCCGCATCGCTTCGCGCAGGAGGCGCTTGCCGGCTCCGTCCGCGTTCTTCGCCCCAGAGGGAATCCTCTCCGCGAGCGCGATCAGGTCGTTGTCGAGGAATGGAACGCGCACCTCGAGGCTGTGCGCCATCGAGACCTTGTCCTCGACGACGAGGAGCCCGTGCAGGAAGGTCTTCGCCTCGAAGTAGAGGGCCTTCGCGACGGGATCGAGGTCCTTCACGGGGGCGATCACGCCGCGGTAGACGTCGAACGGCGAGTGCTCCCGTGTCGCGTTCCAGATCTCGGGCGCGAAGAAGCTCTGCTTCTGATCCTCGGGTATAAGACGGGTCCAATACTCGAAATAGGACTCGTCGAATGCCTTCGGGTCGTCCATTCCCTGGACGACGTCGTAGCGCCACGGATATCCGGCGAAGAGCTCGTCTCCTCCAGTTCCGGCGAGCGAGACCTTGACGAACTTCGAGGCGAGCCTCGCGATGTAGTAGTTCTGGTACGACATGCCGACCCGGAGGTCCTCGAGGTGCCAGACGAGCTCGGGGAGGGCCCACGCCATGTCGCCGGCGTGCATGATCATCTGGTAGTGCTCGGTGCGGAACGAGCGGGCGACCGCCGCGGCGTCTGCACGCTCGTCGAAGCCGAGCTCGAGCCCTGAGACCGTCGTCATGTCGAACCCGCCCGTGAACGTCATGAGCCGAGGCACGTGACGGCTTGCGACGGCCGCGATCGACCCGGAGTCCATTCCTCCCGAGAGGTAGCTCCCGACGGGCACGTCGCTCACGAGCTGCCTTGTCACGACCTCGCTGAACGTCGCGCGGATCTGCTCGGCCCACTCCTCCTCGCTCACGCTCTCATCCGGGTCGAAGGAGAGGTCCCAGAAGCGCTCGGTGCGCAGCCCGTCCGCGTCGGCGGTCAGCGTGTGGCCGGGCGGTAGGAGCCGAACGCCGTCGAAGAGCGTCAGGTCGCTGAGGATGTTCTGGAAGGTGAAGTATTCGTTCAGCGCCTCCAGGCTCACGCGGCGCGGCAGGCCCGCCGCCAGCAGGGCCTTGATCTCGGAGGCGAAGAGAAGGCGTCCGTCGTGCACCGCGTAGTAGAGCGGCTTGATGCCCATTCGGTCACGAGCGATGAAGAGCTGCCGCTTCTTCCGATCCCAGGTAGCGAAGCAGAACATCCCGTTCAGCCGCTCGAGCGCCCGCGGGCCCCACTCTTCGTAGGCGTGGAGCACCGCTTCCGTATCCGTCCGCGAGTGGAACTGATGCCCCTTGGACTCGAGCTCCGGCACGAGCTCGAGGAAGTTGTAGACCTCGCCGTTGTGGACGATCAGGAGCGAGCCGTCCTCGTTGGCCATCGGCTGGTGGCCCGCGGGGGAGAGGTCGATGATCGCAAGGCGACGGTTTGCGAGGCCGATCCCCCGCTCGACGAAGATTCCGTCGTCATCGGGTCCGCGGTGGCGGATCGAGTCGTTCATCGCCTGTAGCTCGGACGCGGCGACCGGCCGGCCCGCGAAGTCGAAGATGCCGGCAATGCCGCACATCAGGCCGAGACCTCCTCGGCAGCGAGGCTGTCGACGGTTCTCCGCAGGCCCTCGTCGAGCGGCACCAGCCCGGCCGGGGCATAGAGCTCGTGTAGGAGCGTTGTGTCGCCGACGAGGTCTCCCGGCCCTTTGGCCGTGCCCTCCTCGAACCGCGCCTCGGTGCCGATCACTCCGGCGAGCCGAGAGGCGAGCTCGCCGACTCCGGCGACCTCGTCGCCGCCCACGTTCACCGTCTCGTGGCCTTCTCGCCCGAGCGAAGCGAGAATCACTGCGACGACGTCGTCGATGTAGATCGGGTTCATCCGCGGCTGACCGCCTCCGTTCAGCGTGACCGCGTCGCCCCGGCGAACACGCTGCGCCAGCGACGGGATCAGCCGCCCGGCTTGACCTGGGCCGTAGGGGGCGAAGAGCCGCAACACCGTCGTTCCGAAGTGGTCCCGGTAGGCGGCGACGAGCTGCTCGGCGTGGATCTTCGTCAGCGCGTAGAAGTCGTGCGGGGCCACCGGGTCGCTCTCAGCGAACGGCTCCGGGCCGAAGCCGTACACCGAGCCGGACGACGTCAGGACAAAGCGGCGAGCGCCGGCCCGGCGCCCGTGGTCGAGGAGCTCCTGCGTGCTCGTCGTGTTCACCCGGTACAGCTCGCCTGCGCCCTCCGGGAATCGGACATTCGCCTGGGCGAGGTGGACGATCGCCTCGACCTGGGGCAACGAGCGTTCCTCGAGGAGCGTGCCGAGGTCGCACTCCACCGGGGTGATTCCCGAGGTGGGGTCGAGCCGATCTGCGCCGCGCACGGCCGCGAAGACGTCATGTCCTTCGGCAACGAGGACGGGAAGAAGCTGCGAGCCGACGAACCCGGTCGCGCCGGTGACGAGGACCCTCATCTCTTCCTCGCGCGCACGGTGAAGCCGCTCTCCTGAGCGACGAGGTGGAAGACCTCGAGGTCCAGCTCCTCGCACCAGGCTCGAACCTCTTCCTCGGTCTGCCGGTGTGCGTTGCGCGGGTGGTACCAGTCGAAGTTGATGTGGTTGTTCTCCTCGAAGCCGAGGTTTTCGTTCCAGAACAGCTTGAGGAAGTTCCAGTAGACGAGCCGCTGTACGTCGTGCGACCCGGCCTCGATCCCGAGGTAGGGGATGTCCTCGGGCACCTCGACCGTCGTCTTCAGCTCGGCGAGTGCCTGGCCGAGCTTCGTCAGCGGCCGCAGGGCATCCCACGCCTCCTCCGGTGGCATGCTCGATAGGACCTCGCGGATGTGGTCGTCGGCGAACTCACGGATCGGCCCTTTCTTCCGGTAGACGTAGAACAGGATCTCTCCACCGGGAGCCAGCACCCGCGTCAGACCGCGGAGCGCGTCTCGAGTGGAAGGGGTGTGGTGGAGGACGCCCTCGGAGAGGATCGCATCGAACGTCTCGGGCCGGAAAGGCGGATGGGAGACATCGCCCTGGACGAAGTGCACGCCGCCCGACCTCCCGATCCGGTCACGGGCGACGTCGACTGCGACCGAGATGTCCAGTCCGACCCACTCGCCGGAGCTGCCGTTCTGCCAACCCGGCTGCATCCAGAGCGAGGTCGTATAACCACCTCCACATCCGGCGTCGAGGGTGAGCCGGTGTTCACGGAAGAAGTTCCTCAGCTCCTCCTCGCTCCCGAACCCGTAGCGCTCCAGAAACCACTCGAGCGCGAAGCCCCGGAAGCCTGGAGAGTCGTAGGAGTCACGCTGCTGCCACTTGTATCCGAACGTCTCCGCGGTGCGGCGCTGGTTGTGATCCTCGACCTCGACGAAGCGCGGGATGCCGGCGAGAACGGGATAGGTGCCCCCTTCCGGGTTACGGAGAGTTCCTTCGACGATCTCGTCGTGGTCCTCGACGACCTCGGACGTGACCTCGAGCGGCGCCTGCGAGACCGGGTCGGCGAGAACATCGACGAGCGACCTACGCACGAGCGGTACCGGCCTTCGCGCGCTCGAACGCGATCACCTCGGCAAGGCCGGCCTCCAGGTCGCGCTCGGGCGTCCAGCCGAGAATCTCTACGGCTCGCTCGTTGCTGCCGACGCGGCGCGCCATCAGCACCTTAGCCTCGAGGTCGTACTCGGGCTCGAGCGTGGACCCCGTCAGCTGGATGAGCTTGTCGACGATCTCGCGCACGCTCGCCTCGCCGCCGCTGCCGACGTTGAACGCGTCGCCGCCGACCTCCGAGGCCATCGCCGCGACGTTGAGCCGCGCCACATCCGCGACGTGGACGAAGTCGAACGACTGGCTCCCGTCTCCCTGGATCATCGGTGGCTCGCCTGCCTCGATGCGTCGGAGCACGCTCACGATCAGGCCGCCCTCCTGGCGCGGCCCATACACGTTCATGTAGCGCAGGGTCACGTAGTCGAGGCTGTGGATCTCCCGGAAAGCGCGCAGGAAGTACTCGCCCGCGATCTTCGAAGCGCCGTACATCGAGCGGGCGTCGAGCGGGTGCGACTCGTCCATCGTCTCGTTCGTGTCGCCGTAGACCGACGACGCGGAGGAATAGACAACCTTCGTCGCCCCGGCCTGCTGCGCGGCTTCGAGCACGTTGAACGTGCCGACGACGTTCACGTCGAGCGCGAGGCGCGGGTCGGCCTCGCTCGGCCCGATCGGGAGCACGGCGAGATGGAAGACGCCGTCTACGCCGGCCGCAGCCTTCGCAAGGGCCTCGCGGTCGGTGACGTCGCCTTCGACGACGCGGACCGAGCCGCGTGTGCTCGCTTGCTCCAGGTTCTCGCTGCGGGCAACCTTGTCGAAGACGACAACCTCGGCTGCGCCGCCCGCGACGAGCTCGTCGACGACGTGCGAGCCGACGAAGCCGGAGCCACCGGTGACGAGGAAACGCGAGCCTTCGATCGGTACTGCGGGCATGAGTCGTGAGAATACGTACCCACGCCCTCATGCTCGTCGTAAAACTTCTGTTTTGGATCTCGCTCGCCGCCCTCGTCTGGACGCACGTGGGCTACGCGCTCGCCGTCGCGCTTGGCGCGCGGCTGCGCAGGCGGGGCGTCAGCGGGGCCGAGATCGAGCCCGCAGTCAGCATCGTCGTGGCCGCTCACAACGAGGAGGACGTGATCGAGCGGCGCGTGCGCAACCTGCTCGAGCTCGACTATCCCGCCGATCGGCTACAGGTCGTCGTCGCTTCCGACGCCTCGACCGATCGCACCGACGAGATCGTCGGGCGTGTGGCCGCTGAGGATCCACGCGTCAGGCTCGTTCGGTGTCCTCGCGGTGGCAAGGTCGCCGCGCAGAATCTCGGAGTCCAGGAGGCGACCGGCGAGATCGTGGGCTTCTCCGATGCGAATGCGGTCTGGCAGCACGGCGCGCTGCGCCTGCTCGTGCGGAGCTTCGCCGACCCGGCGGTCGGTTACGTCTCGGGCCGTGCGTCGTACGAGGCTCCGGATGGGACGAATCGCGAGGGCGCGTACTGGCGCTTCGAGCTCTGGCTGCGGATGCAGGAGTCGCGGCTCGGCTCGATCACGGCCGGCAACGGGCCGATCTACGCGGTTCGCCGGTCGGACTGGGTCGACCTCGAGCCCTGGTGCGGGCACGACCTCGGCCTTCCGTACCTGATGGTGCAGCGCGGGCGGCGCGCCGTCTACGACCCGGACGCCGTGTCGGTCGAGAAGCCTTCCCGCGACATCGAGGACGAGTACCGGCGGAAGGTGCGGATGCTGCGCGGTGCCTGGGTGCACGTCTTTCGCGGCATGCTGCGCCGTGTCGGGCCGCTCTATTTCGTCGAGCTCGTGTCGCACAGGCTCCTCCGCTACGGAAGCGGGATCCTGCATTTCGTGCTGCTGATCTCGAGCGCAGTGCTCGTCGGAGAGGGCTGGGCCTACCAGGCCGTCCTCGCCGCACAGCTGCTCTGGCTGCTGTTCGCCGGCGCCGGCCGTCTGCGGCTACCGATTCCGGGCGCCGGGCTCGCTTACTACTACCTCGTCGTCACGTGGGCGACACTCGCCGGGCTCGCGCGGTACGTTCGTTTTGGCCCGCCGCTGCTCTGGGAGCGCATCGAGGGCACGAGATGAACCGCGCGCTCGACGTCGTCGGCGCGTCGCTCGGCCTAGTGCTCGCGAGCCCGGCTCTGGCCATCGCCGCTCTCGCGATCAAGCTCGAGGACC
>JBGOSR010000035.1:0-15558 GCA_041476065.1 Gaiellaceae bacterium | reverse complement strand
CATCTGGCCGCACGTGATCCGGCTTCTGCATTACGTCCGCGTTCCGCAGGCCGTCAAGCGGCGGATCTCGCGGCGCGCGCTCTTTGCGCGCGACGGCTGGCGCTGCGTCTACTGCGGGACGACGAGCGGCCGGCTGACGCTCGACCACGTCGTCCCGCGGAGTCGTGGCGGCGACTCGGTCTGGGAGAACGTCGTCACCTCGTGCGCGCCCTGCAACCTACGGAAGGGGGACCGGTCGCTCGAGGAGGCGCGGATGACGCTCGTGCACCAGCCTCGGCCACCCCAGCCCGTTCTCTTCATCCGCCTCGCCGCGCCGAAGATCCCTCACGGATGGCGCCAGTATCTACCCGCGCTCGACGGGCAGGCCTAACCCCTCCCATTCGCTCCACGAGCCGGGGTAGAGCTTCGCGTCCGGCCGACCGGCCTCGGCGAGCGCGAACAGCGGAACGCATGCGGTGACGCCCGACCCGCAGTAGGCGACGATCTCCTGGACGGCGAGCACGTCGTCGGGAATCGGACCGTCGGTCGTGTGAGGGAGGTTGCGCGCGCCTGGGATTCGGCCGGGCACCTTGTCGATCGGATTCGGCTCCCCCCGGAAACGCTCGGGGAGCCGCGCATCGATCACGAGCAGCTCGGGATCATCGAGCCGCGCCGCCAGCTCCGCCGCCTCGATCGTGTCGCCCTCGCGCGGCTGAGGCTCGAAGCGAGCAGCCTCGATCTCTTCCTCTCCATAGGTCAGCGGCCCGCGCCAGGCGTCGATCCCGCCACGGAGAACCGCGACCTCCTCGTGCCCGTAGTGGCGGAGCAGCCACCAGAGCCGCTCCGGGCCGCCCAGCACGCCATAGGCGACCACGAGGACACCGTCCTCGATCCCGGCCCGTGACGCGGCCGCCGCGAAGTTACCGGTGTCCGGGAGCGGGTGTCTGCCGCGCTCGCCGGGCGGAGCTGCGAGGTCCTCGTCCACGTCCAGGAACGAGGCGCCGGGGATGCGGCCGGCGAGGTAGAGCTCCCGCCCGCGGCCGGGGCTCCCGAGCTCCCAGCGGCAATCGACGAACTGATAGGCGAAGGTCACTGGAGCCTCTGGAGCTTTGCGTGATGCACGGCTGGCATCGGACGAACGCCCGATGCTAGGACCGCGTCGCCGCGGCGACGAGCGAGACGGCCGGAAGCCCTAGACCATCCGGTTCTGTATATGGCTCGAGACGCGTTGCGAGGTTCGCCCGGACGTCGGCGCGCGCTTCGTCGTCGAGCCGCCCGAGTGTCATCGAGATCGCCCCAGCCACGCCGGTCAGGAAACGCCAGTAATCATCCTCACCAGTGAACGGGAACGCGAACGGCACCTCCTCGATCTCCGGGTCCGCCAGCCCTGCGTCCGTGAACAGCTGCCTGAGCCGAGCGACGTCAGCAAGCGCGAGGATCCCCGGTTGCCCGGGCTCGGGAGGCGGTAGATGACCGGAGTTCACGAGCACGGACATCGGCAGCGCTGCCCACGGGTTCTTCTCCGGGCCGGCAAAGACGGCGCATGAAACGCGCCCGCCGTCTCGAAGCACGCGCCGCGTCTCCGCGAGCGCTCTTGCCGGGTCGGCGAGCAGCATGTACCCCCATCGGCAAAGCACGCCGTCGACAGATTTATCGGGTAGTTCGAGCGCCTCGGCGTCCAGGACGCTGTATTCGACATGCTCGAATCCGAGCGCCGCACCCTGGCGGCGTGCCGCCTCGACCATCGCCGTTGCGAAGTCGCTGACAATCAGGCGGGTATCGCCGCCCAGCGCCGCCAAGGCGGTGAATCCTACGACGCCCGTCCCCGCGGCCAGTTCGAGGATGGTCTCTCCCGGGCGCACGTGCAGGACTTGGAGCATCCGCTCGGTCACCGGGCGTGCGGCGGCCTCAAACCAGCCGTGACGCTCTTCCCAGCCTGGCGCCATAGCGTCCCAGACGGCGTGGCTAGCACGCCTGAACTCAGTCGGCTCCACGGAGCGCAAGCCTAAACCGTTCTAGTGCGCTACCGCGTCAACTTTCTATCGACGAACTGGTAGCGCACGCCTCGATTGTGACGGCGAAACCGCTCGGCGGCGTATCTGATCGAAACCCCGAAAAGGAGCAGGTCATGAAACTCGTTCGAATCGCAATCCTCGTCGCGATCGGCGCGGCGGTCGTCGCTCTCGCCGGCGTCGGTCGTCCCGAAACCGCCGGTGGCGCAGCAAATCCGGCGGGCGGCATCACGGTCACCGGTTCGGGCACCGTCACGTCCGTTCCGAACGAGGCCACGTTCTCGTTCGCGGTGCAGTCGAAGGGCGCGACGGCCCGCGAGGCGCTCGGCGCCAACTCGGAGCAGATGCGCCAGGTGCTCGCGGCGATCAAAGCGGCCGGAGTCGAGAAGCGTGACGTCCAGACCCAGGACGTCTCGGTTTCGCCCTCCTATGGAGAGAGTGGCCAGACTGACGGCTACTCGGCTAACAACTCCGTCTCGGTCAAGATCCACGACCTCGCCAGGGTGGGCAAGATCCTCGACGCAGCGTCGAATGCCGGCGCGAACAACATCTACGGCCCGTCGCTGTCGCGCTCAGACCAGGACGCGCTGCAAGCAAAGGCGCTCCGCGACGCAGTGGGCAATGCGCGCAAGAAGGCCGAAGCGCTCGCGGCCGCGGCCGGCGTGCGGCTCGGGGCGGTCACGGCGATCACGGAAGGCTCCAGCGGTGGGCCTGAGCCTTACTTCGCCCAGGCGAGCCTCGCAAAGGCCGACCAAGCCGCTCCGATCGAGCCCGGCACGCAGGACGTGCAGGCGACCGTGACGGTGACGTTCGCCATCGCATAGGGCCGTGAGCGCCGATAGCTGCGAGGATGGTGGACATGGGCCGCGTCCGTCTTGCAATTGCACTTCTACTCACAAGCGCCGTGGGCGCGGCCAGCTTCCTTCCCTCCACCAACGCTGGGAACGAGGGCCGTCACTACAGTCACCGAATCACGGTCCTCAACGGCGAGGTCGTCGACCACTGGACGGTCGCCGATCCCGCTCCGTGTCAGTCCTTCGGCGACGGCACCCTGACGGTCAACTTCCGGTTCGTGAAGACCAAGCTGGTGCGGCTGGTCCTCGACCCGTACCACAACGGCGAGCCGAACAACACGTTCGGAAGCTGGGTCGTCGGGATTCCCGGGCCGACCGGAGGGATCCGCGACATGCCCGCACAGCCGGCCACGGGCACTATCACGTTGGTCGACAACACAGCACAGAACCCTCCGTTGCTCGGCCACAGCGACTGCGTGCCGGCGGACAAGTCCGGCTGCGGCACATTTGTGCTTTCGCGCGTGGCCAAGAGCAGCATCTCGGGTTACAACCGCCGTTTTCTCAAAGCTGACCTATTGGATGTCCAGTTCGCCCCTCGGCGAGGTGGGTGCCACGTCGGCCTGCTCTCTCTTTTCACCGAGCGGCTCGCCGGAGGAACGCGGCTCGGCGAGCTGCTGCTGAGAATGCCCAGCGTCTCGACGGTCGCACACCGGCGCGTCCTGATCGTCACGGGCACGAGCCACAAGCTCACGTCCTTCCCGGACTGCGGCAGCAGTAACAGCTGCTCAGACGACGTCACCCGCCGGGTGAGCGTCACGTTCAAGCACCTCTAGCGCGGTACGCCGCTCTTATCATCCGACGATGGTCCCCGAGGCCCCGCCCAAGCAGACCGAGGACGGGCTCGTGGCCGAAGGCGGCGGTTGGTTCGTCCTGAACGCGCGTGACGCGCGTTGGAACGAGCGCCCGGGCCGGCGAAGCGTGAGCTTCACCGGTAAGACGGAGCACGAGGCCGACACGTACTTCCCGCAGCTCGGGGCCAACCTGGCCGTCCTCGAGCCGGGCGAGCCCAATTCGATGTATCACTGGGAAACGGAGACGGAGGCCTTCCTCGTGCTGTCGGGCGAGGCGCTCCTGATCGTCGAGGGCCAGGAACGGCCGTTGCGGCAGTGGGACTTCGTGCACTGTCCGCCCAAGACGGAACACGTGATCGTCGGAGCCGGAGACGGCCCCTGCGTCGTCCTGGCGATGAGCTCGCGCGAGAACCAGGCGTTCGGGCCCTACGGGGTCTACACGGCGAACGAGGTCGCGCGCCGCTACGGCGCCAGCCCCGAAGAGGACACGCAGGACGGGGACGTTGCGGACGCGAGAGTTCCGGAGTCGAAGCCGACGCGCTACCGCGACGGCTGGCTTCCCAGGTAGCTGCGGCTCTAGCGAAGGTCATCGGGGTACGACCGCTGTTGTTGCGCTTGACCGTGCCTCTCGAAAAGTCAAGGATCGTTGAATGGATCGAAGGATCGCGCTAGTCCTCAGCGCCGTGCTCGCTGGAGTTGTCATGTTCGCGGCTGGAGCGGCCCCAGCGAAGACTCTTTCGATGCACGCCTCCTCCTCGACGAAATGGACGTACGTGCACGCCGGCAGCCGCGAGGTCGGGCACATCTACTGGGAGTCGGGTTTCTGGTACGCGTCCTGGGCCGAGGCCGGCGCATGGGCGTATCGCCAAAGCGCGCGAGTGTTTTTTTCCGGCTACGAGAGCGAGCGTGCGGCGCATCGTTCCGGAGTCGCGCGGAAGCGCGCGATCCATCGCTGGAGCGTCTCGACCTTCCCCGGCTTTCGAGCCCTCGGCATGCTGATCTGGTCCGCGCCGGGTCGCTGGCTGATCGTCAACAAGCACGGCAAGAGGATCGGCCACACCGAAGGGCCGAACGGCATTCCGGCTGGGCTCGTGTGGTTGGACGACAGTTGTGGGGGCGGGGGCTGCCACTAGCGGAGTCCGCGTTACGTCAAGGTTCGCGGCGGGTCCCGGACATTCGCTAGGCAGCTTTCGGGTCGGCCTCCGGGACGGGCACTTCGACGGGGTGAAGCTCATCGTGCCGTCTTCCGATCAGGTGTGAGTGCGACTCCGTCCCGTACCCGCCCGGGACCGGGATGTAGAACTCGGGATAGCCCCACATGCCGTGTTCGGCGACGTCCAGGCCGGCCGTCTCGACATGCTCCTCGACGCGGATGCCCCACAGCCTGTTCAGCGTCCAGAGACAGCCGAACGACGCCGTGAAGGTGAACCCGCCGACTGCGAGCAGCCCGAGCGACTGGATGCCGAGCTGATGGAAGCTGCCCGTATAGACGAGGCCGCCCGAGCCGGTGGCGAGGTTCGACGCGAGCGCCGGCACCGCGAAGATGCCTGTGGCGAGCGTCCCCCACACGCCGGCCATGCCGTGCACGGCGACGGCGCCGATCGGGTCGTCGATGCCGATTCGCTCGACCCAGAGGACTCCGACAACGGCAATCGTTCCCGCGACGGCGCCGATCACGACCGCAGCCCACGGCGCGACGAAGCCTGACGCCGCCGTGATCGCCACGAGCGCCGCGATGACGCCGTTCAGCATCATGGAGACGTCTGGCTTGCGTAGCACGAGCCACGCGACACCGATGCCGCCCATCGCGCCTGCGGCGGCCGCGAGGTTCGTCGTCAGGGCGACGTAGCCGAAGTAGCCGATGTGCTTGCCGGTGACGACGGCGAGCGTCGAGCCGGGGTTGAAGCCGAACCAGCCGAACCAGAGGATCAGCGTCCCGAGGACCGCGTACGGCATGTTGTGCCCAGGAATCGGGTTCGCGCGCCCGTCCTGCCCGAACTTCCCGATTCGCGGGCCGAGGAGCAGCGCGCCTGCGAGTGCGGCCAGCGCGCCCTGGTAGTGGACGACCGTCGAGCCCGCGAAGTCCTGCATGCCGAGCGAGAAGAGCCAGCCGCCCGAATGCCAGATCCAGTGCGAGACGACCGAGTAGAGAACCGTGAAGAAGGCCCCGAAGACGAAGTAGACCCAGAGCTTGGCCCGCTCGGCCATGGCGCCCCACACGATCGCGAGCGACACGCCGGCGAACACGACCTCGAACAGGTAGCCGGCCGCGCCCGGGATCGTCGAGAAGAAGGTGAACGGCGCCGCGCCGACCGACAGGAACGCGTCGGTCGAGGGGAAGAAGCCGGTCGTCCCGATCAGCGAGTTGCCGTCGCCGAAGGCGAGGCCGAACCCGACCGCCCAGTAGACGAGCGAGCAGACCCCGAAGATGAGGACGTTCTTGCCGGCGATGTGTGCGGCGTTCTTCATCCGCGTCAGGCCCGCCTCTAGGAACGCGAAGCCGGCCTGCATGAACATGACGAGGATCGCCGCGACGACGACCCAGACGGTGTTGACGGCGATGAGGAGGTCGGCGGTCTTCATGCCACTTCCACCTCGCCGAGCGCGAGGCCGGTGCGGTTGTGGCGGACGTTCTCGATCGGAGTTGTCCAGACGATCCCGTCGCCGGACTCGTGCCCGGACCGGGCTGCGTCGGTGATCGCCGCGACCACGGCCTGCGCGATCGAGTCCTCGACGACGAAGGTCAGGATTGCCTTCGGTAGGAACCGCGACTCGAACACGCGGCCCCGGTACTCGTGCGTGACGCCGCGCTGGCGTCCGTGCCCGATCGCCTCGACGACGGTCACCCCAACGTGCCCGGTCTCTGCCTCGACGGCGTCGATCACCGTCTCGACCCGCTCGCGTATGACGACTGCCTCCACCTTCGTCATCTCAGCTCCTAGCAGTCGAAGTACAGGCTGAACTCCGCGGGATGTGGCCGTAGCGCCACCATGTCGACCTCGTTCTCCCGCTTCCAGTCGATCCAGGTCCGGATGAGCTCCTCGGAGAAGACGCCGCCGCGCGTGAGGAACTCGTGGTCGGCCTCGAGGGCGTCGAGCGCTTCGCTGAGCGACCCGGGCACCTGGGCGATCGGCCCGCGCTCCTCTTCGAAGAGGTCGTAGTCGGCGGGCTCACCAGGCTCCAGGCCCTGCTGGACGCCGTCGATCCCGGCCATCAGCATCGCCGCGAACGCCAGATATGGGTTCGCCGCCGCGTCGGGGCAACGGAACTCGATCCGCTTCGCCTTGGGCGACTCGGAGTACATCGGGATTCGGATGCAGGCCGAGCGGTTGCGCTGCGAGTAGACGAGGTTGACCGGAGCCTCGTAGCCCGGCACGAGCCGGCGGTACGAGTTCGTCGTCGGAGCGCAGAACGCGAGCAGGGCGGGCGCATGCTGAAGCAGGCCGGCGAGGTAGGAGCGCGCGAGCTGCGAGAGCCCGGCGTAGCCCGACTTGTCGGCCATCAGCGGCGTGCCCTCCTTCCAGAGGGACTGATGCGTGTGCATGCCCGAGCCGTTGTCGCCATACAGCGGCTTCGGCATGAAGGTGACGACCTTGCCTGCGGCGCGCGCGACGTTCTTGACGACGTACTTGTAGGTCATGACCTGGTCGGCCATCCGCGTCAGCGGCTGGTAGCGCAGGTCGATCTCGCACTGACCGCCCGAGGCGACCTCGTGGTGGTGGAACTCGCACGGGATGCCGAGGCGCTCGAGCGTGAGCACCATCTGCGAGCGAAGGTCGTGCAGTGTGTCGTGCGGCGAGGGCGGGAAGTAGCCCTCCTTCTCGCGGATCGTGTTCCCGAGCCCGGGCTTGCCCGAGTTCCAGTGGCCCTCCGCCGAGTCGAACGCGTAGTGGGCGTGGTTCGGGCCCAGGTCGTAGGAGACTTCGTCGAGGACGAAGAACTCGCACTCGGGCCCCATGTAGGCCGTGTCGGCGATGCCCGTCTCGTTCAGGTACGCCTCGGCGCGGCGCGCGACGACGCGCGGGTCGCGGGCGTAGCGCTCGCGCGTGACCGGGTCGGCGATCTCGCAGATCAGCGAGAGCGTCGGCGCCTCGGTGAACGGGTCGAGGATCGCGCTTGCCGGATCGGGCATGAGCAGCATGTCCGACTCCGAGATCCCCTGCCAGCCGCGGATCGAGGAGCCGTCGAAGCCGAGGCCCTCGTCGAAGGCCGATTCGTCGAAGGCCCGGAGCGGCAGGGTCATGTGCTGCCAGCGACCGAGCAGGTCGCAGAACTTGAGGTCGACGAGCTGCGCCTGCGTCTCGCCGGCCCATTCGAGCGTCTCGCGGGCCGCGGGCACCTCCTTGCTCCCGTTCGCGATGTAGTGCTTTGTCTCCGCCTCGGCCATCCCATCCTCCCGTCTCTAGAAATGCGAAAAGCCCCGGGACGGCTGTGTCCCGAGGCTCCATTGCCCCAGTGCCCGCCTTCTGCGGCGAGCACCTGGAACAACTGTAGGCGCTCGACCGGATGGCTTGCTTGGCGCTTCTAATGCCGAGTTGTAGTCTCGCTTCAATGCAGGCCCTGTCTCGCATCGGGCCGCTGGGCGTTGCGCTTGCGATCGCGCTCGTCCTCGCGCTCTCGGCTCTGGCAGCGCCCGGAGACCTCGATCCGTCGTTCGGGGTGAATGGGCGCGTGATCCTCTCGCCGGGCATCGAGTCATACGCGACCGCGGCGACGGTTCAGGCCGACGGCAAGCTGCTTCTCGCCGGTCTCGTCGACGACCAGGAGCCGCCGCCTCCACCCCCACCCGCGCCGCAGGGCTTGCGCGCATCGAACGGCGACTTCCTCGCTGCTCGTTTGAACGCGGATGGAAGTCTCGACCCCTCGTTCGGCGCCGGCGGCGTCGTGCGGACTCCGATCGACCTGGGCAACAGCCGCTTCGACATCGCCCGTGCGGTCGCCGCGGGGCCGGGCGGAACGGTCGTCCTGGGAGGCGATGCGGTCACTCCGGAAGGGAGCTTCGATCTCGCGCTCGTCCGCTACACGTCCGCCGGCGCTCTCGACCCCACCTTCTCGGGAGACGGCATCCAGACCGTGGACGTCGGGACGTTCGACTCCATCTCCGGCGTGGCGGTCCAGCCCGACGGGAAGGTCGTTGCAACCGGAAGGGGAGGAGCAGGGTTCGTCGTCGTCCGGCTGCGGGCAGACGGGTCTCTCGATGCCACGTTCGGCTCGGGCGGCATCGTCGACACCCCGATCGGCGATCCCGCTCTGCGAGATGAAGCATCGGCGGTGAGGCTTCTAGGCGACGGCCGGATTCTCGTGGCCGGCACGGCCGACTACGACTACCCGTTCCCGGCGGACTTCGCACTCGTTCGCTATCTCCCGAATGGCCAGCTCGATCAGAGCTTCGGCCTCGACGGAATCGTCGTGACGCCGAAGACGGGCGAGCAGGTAGCGCGCGCGCTTGCTCTCACCGCGAGCGGCGCAATTGTCGTTGCCGGGACCGGCGACCGGGCCTTCAGGCTGGCGCGCTACCTGCCGACGGGAGCTCTCGATTCGACTTTCGGCAGGGCGGGGATCGTCTCGACGCGCATCGGCACTCTGTACGCCGACGCTCACGCCGTGTGGGTGCAGGCGGACGGGAAGGTGATCGCAGGTGGAACGACGCGCGACGGACCGCCCGGCCTGTACGACGAGCTGGCTGTCGCGCGCTACAACGTCGACGGCTCGCTGGATACGTCCTTCGGCGAGGGAGGCAAGCGACGCTTCGACCTCCTGGCCGGACACGACTCCGGCGAGGCGCTCGTCGTTCAACCTGGCGCCGGCTCCGGTCGCTCGACAGACCGTCTCGTCCAGGTTGGGAGGGGCTCCGACGGCGACGGGCACGCGGACCATGTCCTGGCCATCGGCATCGAGCTCGGGCCGCTCGCGCCGCCGCCCCCACCGATTCGGTGTCGCGTACCGCAGGTCGTCCACCGGCGCCTGGCCAGCGCTCGATCCAAGATCAAGAAAGCGCACTGCGCGGTGGGCCGCATCCGCCGCGTTCGGGCAAGCCGGTTTCCGGGCATCGTCGTCGCCCAATCTCCGCGGGCAGGCCGGGTGCTGCGCCGGGGCGCGCGTGTCAATCTCGTCGTGGGGCGCCGGTAGTCGAAAAGCCTTGTGCAGCGCGGGTCGTGTCGGTACTCTGATCGGCGCGATGTTGCGCCTCGGCTGATTCCGGTTTCTGCGCGCGCCACCCGCTAAGCGGGTCGGTGCGCCGGTTCGGTGTCCCTTCAAGTCGAGTCTGGAGCAACACGTGCACGCAGTCGAAGTCCACAACTTGCGCAAGGCGTTCGTCCGCAGCAACGGGCGGCGCTCCGGCCTGCTTCGCCGCAATCGCAAGCGCGTCGAGGCGCTGAAGGGCGTCTCGTTCGAGATCGCCCGTGGCGAATGTGTCGCCATCCTCGGCCAAAACGGCTCGGGAAAGTCGACCCTGGTCCGGCTCCTCTCGACGCTCCTCCTGCACGACGGCGGCAGCGCGCACGTCTTCGGGCATGACGTCTTCAAGGAGACGCGCGCCGTTCGCCGGCTCGTCAATCGCGTCTCCGTCGAGGCCTCGTTCTTCAAGAAGATGTCCTCTACCGAGAACCTGTCGTACGCGGCGCGCTTCTACGGGATGACGCCCGACGACACGCGTGACGAGATCCCGCGGATCCTCGAAAAGGTCGGCTTCCCGTCCGATCGCCGCGGCGAGGCGATGGAGACGCTCTCGCGCGGGATGCAGCAGAAGGTCGCCCTGGCGCGGGCGCTCTTGACCCAGCCTGTCCTGCTGCTTCTCGACGAGCCGACGACGGGGCTCGACCCGCGCTCGAAGCTCGAGGTGCAGGACTTCATCCGCGAGGTCCGGCAGATCCACGACGCGACGATCCTGCTCTGCACGCACGACCTCGACGAGGCCGAGGCGCTCGCGGAGCGCGTCGGCATCCTCGACGGCGGCGAGCTGATCTGCCTCGACACCGTCGACGCGATCAAGCGTAAGTACGACTCCGAGACGCTGGAGGAAGCATTCTTCGCGGCGACCGGCCACGGCGTCGAAGACGTGAAGGAGGACGACTAGTGCCCGGCGCAGCCGCAGCCCTCCGTCACGAGCTGATCGGCCTCGCCGGCGTCTTCGAGCGCAACGTCTATCTCGTCAAGCGCTACATCTGGTGGGACGTCGCCTTCTTCCTCTGGACCGTCGCGAACACGCTGACGATCGTCTTCATCGCGAAGGGAATCGAGGCCGGCGGAGGGAGGATCGACGTCGCGCGCGTGACGACGATCCTGCTCGTCGGCGCCGTCGTCTGGGCCTACCTCGGGATCATTTTCGAGATCCTCACCGAGACGGTCGCGTGGGAGCGCTGGGAGGGGACGATCGAGTACACGTTCATGGCGCCGCTCTCCCGGCCCATCCACCTCTTCGGCATGGGCGCGTTCGCGATCGTCTACGGCGTCATCCGGGCGGTGCTGCTGTTCGGCGTCGTCGCGTTCTTCTTCAGCCTCCAGCTAGGGCACTCGAACTTTCCCGCGGTCCTGCTCGTGCTCATCGTCGCCTCGATCTCGTTCATCGGGATCGGGATGATGACGGCCGTCCTGCCCTTGATCTCGCCCGAGAAAGGGACGCAGCTCGGCTTCGTCGCGCAGGGCATCCTGCTCGTCGTCTCCGGCGTCTACTACCCGGTGAGCATCCTGCCGGACTGGATGCAGTGGATCTCGGTCATCTCGCCGGCCACCTACGCGCTCGACGGGATTCGGGACGCGATCATCAACGGCGCCGGCGTGACCTCGATGTGGCCGCACATCTGGCCGCTGATCATCATCGGGATCGTTTCGATTCCGCTCGGCCTCGAGGTCTTCCGCCGCGGCGAGCGGTACGCGAAGAAGCACGGGAAGCTGAAGAGGTCCGGATGAGCGTCGAGGTCCGCCGAGCCGAGAGCGACGCCGACCTCGAGGCCTTCATCCGCATCCGCCGCGCGCTGCTTCCCAACGAGTCGGGCGGCACGGTCGAGCTGATGCGCGCGGATCTCGCCGCGAATCCCGATCGCCATTTCTACGTCGCCGAGCTCCAGGGTGAGGTGGTGGGAAGCGGCCTCGTCAGCCTCTCGGATCTCAGAGATTGCTTCTCCGTAAAAGTGAGGGTGCTTCCGCGAGCTCGCCGCCGGGGCATCGGGACCGCTCTGCTCCGGGAGCTCGCGACCCACGCTACGGGTGACAAGGTCCGCGCTCATCTGGAGGAGGAGGAGTCCCGGCCCTTCGCGGAGCGATTCGGCTTTCGCGAGACCGATCGCCAGGTTGAGCAGGTCAAGCATTTGGATGAGGAGCCCGCGCCGCCGCTGCCGGAGGGAATCGAGGTCGTCACGGTCGCGGAGCGCCCCTCGCTGCTGCGGGACGCCTATCCCCTGGCGTCCGAGGGTTACCACGACCTGGCGCTCGAGGCGCCCGCCCACCTCTCCATCGACGACTGGCTTCGGGAGGAGGCGACGATTCCCGAGGGCTCCTACGTGGCTCTGTCCGACGGCGAGATCGTCGGGTTCTCCGGCCTGATGCGCCACGACAATCCCGGGGTCGCCGAGGATGGGCTCACGGTTGTCCGGCGGGACTGGCGCCGCCGCGGCCTGGCCTCGACACTCAAGCGCCTGGAGCTTGCCTGGGCTGCGGGCAACGGTTTCCGTGAAGTCGTCACCTGGACCCAGCGTGGGAACGACGGGATGCGGCGCGTAAACGAGCAACTCGGCTACGAGTATCGGGACGTCACCATTACGATGGTCGCGCCGCTGCCGTTGACGGGGCTCGAATGAGACGGCTTCCGGCGACGAGGGTCTACTACGCGCTCCAGTTCCTCCTCTTCATGCCGACGTGGGTAGTCGTGGCGGTGTACCTCGTCCGCGTGGCGCACTTCTCGCCGCTGGAGCTCGTGTTGATGGGGACGGCCATGGAAGCCGCCGTCTTTCTGTTCGAGGTGCCGACCGGTGTCGTGGCCGACACGTACAGCCGGCGTTTGTCGCTGATCGTCGGCTACCTGGGAATGGGCGTCACCTGGATGCTCGTCGGAGTCTTCTCGCAGCCCTGGATGATCATTTTCCTCTGGGCGCTCTGGGGCTTTTCGTACACGTTCACGAGCGGCGCCTTTCAGGCCTGGATCACGGACGAGGTCGGCCTCGAGAAGGCCGGAGGGATCTTTCTGAAGGGCGCGCGAATCCGGTACGCGGGTGCTGTCGTCGGGCTCGTCGGGCTTGTTGGCATCGGCTTGCTCTCGCTCAGGGCGTCTGTCATCGCCGGCGGCGCGATCACCGCGGCGTGCGGCCTGCTCTGCGTCTTCCTCATGCCCGAGACCGGCTTCCGCCGGCGGCCGCGCGCCGAACGAGGCTCGGCAGTCGCTGAGATGCGCTCGACTGCCGTCACCGGCGCTCGGTATGCGTGGGCCGCGCCGGTGATCCTGCTCCTGGTCGGCGTCGAGCTCTTCATGGGCATGTCCAGCGAGGCGTTCGACCGGTTGAAAGAGGCGCACTTCCTGCGCGACATCGGGCTTCCGGGGCATCTGAACCCGGTGCTCTGGTTCGGGCTCTTCTGGCTCGTCGGGATGGTGCTCGGGTTTGTCGCCACCGGTTGGCTGATCAAGCGATTCGAGCGCGGCGGTCGCGCGGTCTTGACGAGCTCCCTCTTCGCGTTCACCTTCATGGAGCTGGTCGCGATGCTCGTGTTCGCGCTCACCGGCTCGACCTGGGTTGCGATCGCCGCGCTCCTCGGCGTCTTCTTCGCACGCGACCTCGGCGGCCCGCTCCACATGATCTGGCTGAACGAGCAGATCACCGATTCGAGCGTGCGGGCGACGGTGCTCTCGATCAGCGGCCAGGCGGACGCGATCGGTCAGGCCGGCGGCGGGCCCGTCCTGGGCCTGATCGGCAACGTATGGGGCATCGGCACGGCGCTGGCCGCCGGCGCCCTCGCGATCGGCCCTGCGCTCGGCCTCTACGCGCGTGCGATCCGCCACGGCGGCCGTGGGCCGGAGCTCGAAGAGCTTCCCGCGCCGGTGGCGTGAGCAAGATGCACGTAGACGAGTTGGCTACGGACGCCCGTCTGGTCGGGCGCCTGCTCGCCGCACAGTTCCCGGAGTGGGCCGACCTTCCGATCGAGCCCGTCTCTTCCGCGGGGACAGTCAACGCGCTCTATCGGCTCGGCGACGACATTGTCGTGCGGCTTCCGCGCATCCATTGGGGTGTCGGGGGCGTGGACAAGGACTTTCAATGGCTGCCGAGGCTCGCGCCGCTCCTTCCGGTTGCGATCCCGGTGCCGCTCGCGAAGGGGACGCCTGGAGAGGGCTACCCGTGGGACTGGGGGATCTACCCGTGGCTCAGAGGCGAGAACCCGACGGGCGACCGCACTGCGGATCCCAGCTCGCTCACACGGGATGCGGTGCAGTTCGTCGACGCGTTGCACCGGGTCGATCTCGCCGATGGTCCGCCTACTCGTCGCGGCGGGCCGCTGGACGGGCAGGACGAATCGGCTCGCGCCGCACTCGTCGCCCTCGAGGGGATGATCGACACCGACGCGGCTGCTGCTGCCTGGGACAAAGCGCTCGAGGCCCCTGCGTGGTCCGGCCCGCCGGTCTGGATCCACGGTGACCTCATGCCCGGGAACCTGCTCCTCGAAGGCGGCCGGCTGACGGGCATCATCGACTGGGGTTCGCTCGGGATCGGCGACCCGGCCTGCGACCTGATCATCGCCTGGAGCCTGCTCCCCGCCGAGGCGAGGAATGTCTTTCGCGCCGCGCTCGACGTCGATCACGCGACATGGGCTCGAGGCCGCGGCTGGGCGCTGTCCATTGCGCTGATCGCGCTCCCGTACTACAAGGACACGAACCCCGTGTTCGCGGATGTCGCGCGACATCTCATCCACGAAGTCCTAGCCGAGTAATCCTGGTAATCTCAAGCCAGTCGTAGTGAGGCGACGAGGCCTCGGGCGAATGCGTCCGGGGCTTTTTGCATTTCTAAGGAGGAATTCCGTGGCGGAACAGGTCGAATCGAAGAACCGGGCAACGTCCAGCGAAGAGGCCCGCAAGGACGCGCTCGAGAGAATCAAGGCGGACGGAGTCGAGTTCCTGCTCCTCTGGTTCACCGACCTCGAGGGGCACCTGAAGAGCTTCGCGGTCACGCCGAGCGAGATTCCCGGCGCGCTCGACGACGGGATGGGCTTCGACGGCTCGTCGATCACGGGCTTCAACGCGATCGAGGAGTCGGACATGGTCGCGATCCCCGACCCAGGCACCTATCGGATGATGCCGTGGAAGGAAGGGGAGACGAAGGTCGGCCGCATGATCTGCGACGTCGTCACGCCCGACGGAGAGCCCTACGAGGGCGACCCGCGCTACGTCCTGCGCCGCGCGCTCGACCGGATGAAGTCGATGGGCTTCGAGACGTTCAACGTCGGCCCCGAGCTCGAGTACTTCCTGTTCGAGGACGACAAGGGCACCGAGACCCTCGACGAGGGCGGCTACTTTGCGATGACGACGCTCGACGCAGCCAGCGAGCTGCGCCAGGAAACCGTCCGCGGCCTCGAGCAGATGGGAATTCCGGTCGAGTACGTCCACCACGAGGTCGGCCCCTCACAGCACGAGATCGACATTCGCTTCGCACCCGCTCTCGAGATGGCCGACCACACGTTGACCTATCGGCTGATCGTCAAGGAGATCGCAAAGAAAGCCGGGTTCCATGCGACCTTCATGCCAAAGCCGATCTTCGGCGAGAACGGCTCCGGGATGCACACGCACCAGTCCCTGTTCACGGACGGCCGCAACCAGTTCTTCGACGAGGACGACAAGTGGCATCTCTCCGGCGTCGCCAAGGGGTTCATCGCCGGGCAGCTCCGGCACGCCCGGGAGATCTCCGCTGTCTTCGCGCAATGGGTCAACTCGTACAAGCGGCT
>JBGOSR010000034.1:0-15589 GCA_041476065.1 Gaiellaceae bacterium | reverse complement strand
TCCTCAACCGAAAGCCGAAGCCATCTTTTCTGACGAGCCCGAGAGCTCGAAAGGCTATCCGGTATTAATCCGGGTTTCCCCGGGCTATCCCAGTGTCGAGGGCAGATTACCCACGTGTTACTCACCCGTTCGCCGCTGTCCCCATGGCCGAAGCCATGGTTCTCGCTCGACTTGCATGTGTTAAGCGCGCCGCCAGCGTTCGTCCTGAGCCAGGATCAAACTCTCCGTGAAGATGGTTGTCACGTCGGCCAGAGAACAGCCGGCTAGACATCTCTTACAGATGAGCTTGAAGCTCAAAGTCATCACCCTCAGTACCTCGAGGGTCTGACAGGTTAAGTCCCCGAGCGGGTGTGACCGCTCGAGGATCTCGACGTTTCACGCTGTTGAGTTTTCAAAGACCGTTGCCGTGCGAAGGGCGTAAAAAAGCCTCCGACTCGCGCCAGAGGCCTCCAGAGTTCTCGGTGACTTGCGTCGTATCCGATTGCGTCCGAAGGCGCTCCAGTGTCGAGGTACAGGGACGTTCCTTACACCACCCGTCGGGCGGCTTGCGAATGGTACCAGCAGGGAGGTCGCTGTCAAGCCGCGCGAAAGCGCATGAAACGACGCTTTCCGGCCTGCACGAGGGCCCCGTCGAGAGCCTCGCGCGGCAGGTCGAGCTCCTTCACGACCTCGCCGTTCACCTTGACCCCGCCCTGGGCGATCATCCGGCGCGCCTCGCTCGTCGAGCCGATCGCCAGATGTTCGACGAGCAGCGCCGGCAGATGGACGGTTCCGTCGCCGGTCAACACGGCCTCCGGAACGTCGTCGGGCGCGGAGCCCTCACGGACGACGCGGGTGAAGTGACCCTCGGCCTTCGTCGCCTCCTCCTCCCCATGTGAACGGCGGACGATGAACCGCGCCAGCTCGAGCTTCGCCTCGAGCGGATCGCCCGCGGGCAGCTCCGCGTCCATCACGAGCTCGTACCACTGCGGTAGCTGATCGTCCGAGATCCGCATCGTCCGCCCGAACTGCTCCTCGGGCGCCATCGTCAGCGGGATGTTGTTCCCGACCGACGAGCTCATCTTCTGGCCGTCCCAGGAGACGAGCAGCGGCGTCGTCAGCACGACCTGCGGCTCGAGGCCGTAGTGCTGCATCACCTCCCGGCCGGCGAGGAGGTTGTAGAGCTGATCGGTGCCGCCGAGCTCGACGTCGGCCTCGATCGCGACCGAGTCGTAGGCCTGCATGAGCGGGTAGAGAAGCTCCGAGATCGAGATCGGCTCCTGCGCCAGGTAGCGCTTGGCGAAATCGTCACGCTCGAGGATCCTCGCTACGGTCATCGTCCGCGCAAGCCGCACGACGTCCGCGTACGAAAGCTTTGCGAGCCACTCGCCGTTGTACCGCACCTCAGTCCGCTCGGGATCGAGGATCGTCAGCGCCTGGTCGACGTAGGTCTTCGCGTTCGCGTCGATCTCCTCGTCCGAGAGGATCGGGCGCTCCGCCGACCGGCCGGACGGATCACCGATCCGCGTCGTGTAGTCGCCGACGATCAGGACGCCGACATGCCCTTCGTCCTGAAAGGCCCGCATCCGCTGGAGTGGTATCGCCCGACCGATATGGATGTCTGGCGACGTGACGTCGATCCCGAGCTTCACGCGTAGCGGCCGGCCGAGCTTCAGCTTCGCCTCGAGGCCGCCCTCCGGAGCGAGGTGAACCGCGTTGCGGGTGAGGTCGTCGAGACTCACGGGTCGAGTGTAGTGGCCCACCCGGCAATCCTCGGCGGCCTCTGGCCCGCGATCACGCGGCGCCAGAGCCCACCCTCGCCCTCGCCAAGGCTGCCAGCCTTGGCTTCGGACGAGTGCGATCTCTGGCTTGGTGCTCGCGACCCAGAAGCTCACCAGCATTGCCGGGAGGGCCACTAGACTCAGGATCTTGCGTGTACGCCGAAGACCCCGGCTTGCGAAGAAGAATCGCGGCCGCATCCGAAAGCTTCGACTCTTCGCACTCGTCGTCGTGCTCGGCCTGCTCTCCATGGCCTCGTTCTTCTTCGGAATGGTGACCGCGATCGCGAGCCAGATTCCGGCGCTCGACCCCGCGCACCAGCAGAAGTTCGAGCACGACGGCTACATGTACGACAGCAAGGGCCATCTGCTCACGGTGCTCCGCGGCCGCGAGAGCCGCGTCATCCTGAACTCAGATCAGATCGCGCCGATCATGAAGCAGGCAATCGTCGCGATCGAGGACAAGCGCTTCTACGACCACCGGGGCGTCGACCTGCGCGCGATCGGGCGCGCCTTGTGGGCCGACATCCGGCAGAAGGGTGTCGTCCAGGGCGGCTCGACGATCACCCAGCAGTTCATCAAGAACGCCTACGTGAAGGACAACCGCTCGGTCGCGCGCAAGCTAAAAGAAGCCGCGCTCGCCTGGCAGCTCGAGCAGCACAAGAAGAAGGGCTGGATCCTCACCGCGTACCTGAACACGATCTACTTCGGAAACGGGGCGTACGGGATCGAACAGGCGGCGATCACGTACTTCCACGAGCACGCGAGCCAGCTCACGCTGCCACAGGCAGCTCTCCTCGCGGGGATCCCGCGTGACCCCTATCTCTACGACCCGGTCACGAACCCGAAGGCGGCCAAGGAACGCCGTCGGCTCGTGCTCGACCAGATGCTCTCCCAGGGCGTGATCGCCCCCGACGAATACCGGATGGCGCGAAGCTCGGCGCTGCCCCCGCCGAACGAGGTCCACCTGCCCGGAACCCAGGAGCGGCAGGGCCAGTACTTCGTCAACTACGTGAAGGACCAGCTGATCAACGACGGCCAGTACGGCACCGGGCGCGTCTTCGGTGGCGGGCTCCGCGTCTACACGACGCTCGACCTCACCCTCCAGAAGAAAGCGCGCGCCGCGATCGCCAAGGTGCTGACAGATCCGAAGGGCCCGCAGGCGGCCCTCGTGGCGATCGATCCCCGAGACGGGTCGGTCCTCGCAATGGTCGGCGGCTCGAACTACCGAGAGAGCCAGTTCAATCTCGCCGTCCAGGGTGAGCGACAGCCCGGCTCGGCGTTCAAGCCCTTCGTGCTCGCGGCGGCGCTCGACGAGGGCATCTCGCCCGCGACGCACTTCGTGTCCCACCCTGTCGTGATCCCCCTCGGCGACAGGCTCTGGCAGGTGCACAACTACGAAGGCTCCTATCTGGGCGATATCAGCCTCGAGCAGGCGACGATCCACTCGGACAACTCGGTCTATGCGCAGCTGACCTCGCTTGTCGGGCCGCAGAACGTCGCCAGGATCGCCCGCGACGCCGGGATCCGCAGCAAGCTGAACAGCTACTTCGCCATCGGCCTCGGCGCAGAGGCGGCGAACCCGCTCGAGATGGCCCGCGCGTTCTCGACCTTCGCGAACGGCGGCAACCGGATCGACGGATCGATCCTCGGCAACGTCCCGCGCGCGATCGTCAAGATCGGCAAGCGAAAGAACGAGCCGGTCGGACATCGCGTCCTCAGTCCGACGAAGGACGCGATCCTCAACTCGATCCTCCAGAAGGTGGTCACGGAAGGAACCGGAGTGCGTGCCGCTCTCCCCGACCGGCCCGCCGCCGGCAAGACGGGCACGACGGAGAACTACGGCGACGCGTGGTTCGTCGGCTATGTCCCGCAGCTGACCGTGGCGGTCTGGGTCGGCTACCCCGCGACGCTGCGCTCGATGAGCACCGAGTTCCACGGCCAGCCGGTCGCGGGCGGAACCTTCCCCGCCGAGATCTGGCACACGTTCATGCAATCGGCGTTGCCCTACCTCCACGACGATCCTCAGTCCTTCCCCTCGACGTACATGCCGTACGGGTCGCCCAGCCAGGTCGTCTTCCGCGACGGCCGTCTCCAGGTCGACAACGGCAACTGCCACTCGCCGAAGCTCGTCCTCTTCTTCACGGCTCCACCTGGCGAGACTGCGAACTGCAAGCCGAACGAGGTCGAGGTTCCGGACCTCGTCGGCCAGCCGGTGCAGGCCGCGCGTGCGCACCTCGCCGGGCAGCCGTTGACTCCGGAGATCGTCTACCGCATCGCGAAGCCAGGTGAGCGGCTGAACGTCGTCATCGCCCAGATCCCGAAGCGAGGACGGCTCTCGGCCTACGACAGAGTCAAGCTGATCGTGGCCAAGGCGACCCACGGCGTCGTGCCGGATCTCGTCGGCCAGCGGGTGAGCATTGCCCAGCGGAAGCTCGACCGTCGCGGACTGAAGTACCAGGTCGAGAAGGCGCCGAAAGGCCGGCCCGGACGGGTCGTCTTCCAGCTCCCGCGGGCAGGGGTGGCCGCGGCGCCCGGCATGGTGATCAGGATCGCCGTCGCGGCTTGACCGGGCGGCTCAGGAACCTCGAGCCCGCCTCGCCGTAGCGCCAGGGCTTGTCGGCCGCCTTCGTGATCCCGACGCGCGGTCCGACCTCGATCTCGACGTCCTCCCTCGCATAGAGCTCGAAGGGAGGCCGGTCGAGCGGAAGCCCGTCATGCTCGCGCATGATGCCGAGGGCCTGAGCCAGTCGTCCGGGGCCCGCGGCGAGGAGCCTCGGCTCGGCGACTCCGCGCCGTGACGCCATCACGTCCAGCCCGTGCGTGGGCTCGAGTGCCCGGATCAGGACGGCGCTCGCATCCGCGCACACGAAGTTCAGGCACCAGTGGATCCCGTACGACCGGTAGACGTACGCCCGGCCCGGCGGGCCGAACATCGACGCGTTGCGCGCCGTCTTCCCGACAAAGCTGTGCGCTGCGGGATCCTCGTGGTCGTAGGCCTCGACCTCCACGATTCGACCGCCGACGCCGTCGACGAGCAGTGTCGCCCCGACGAGCTCCGGGGCCACGTCGTGCACGCTACGCGCGAAGTAGCTCCTACGCAGCCTCACGCGCCGCCCGCTCGGAGTCGTACCGAAGAAGCGCCGGAACCGCAGCGAGGAAGAGCCAGCAGCCGGCGATGGAGGCGATCCCGCCCGAGACGACCGAGAAACGGAGGCTTGTGACGGAAGCGAGCGCGCCGGCCTCCACGTTCCCGAGAGTCGGGGCGCTCGCGACCTGGGCGAGCTCGATCCCCGAGAGCCGCCCCCGCATCGAGTCCGGCGTCACGGTCAGGAGGATGGTCGAACGCAGGATCGCGCTCCAGTCGTCGGCTGCCCCGGCAAGGGCGAGGAAGGCGAGAGCCGGCCAGAGGCTGGGCGCGAAGCCGAAGCCGACGATCGCCGCTCCCCAGGCGGATGCCGCGATGCAGACGCCGAGCCCCTGCCTGCGCGCGCGCGTCACCCAGCCCGAGAGGAGCGTCGCCAGGAGCGCTCCCGCGTACGGCGCCGCATAGAGAAAGCCGACGGTGCGCGCGCCCCCGCCGAAATGAACGCCGTAGGCCGGGAAAAGAGCGCTCGGCATGCCGAAGACCATCGCCACGGTGTCGACCGCGAAGATCCCCTTCAGCTCGGGTTTCTGGCGGACGAACCTGAAGCCCTCGACGATCGCGCTCAGCCCGGGGCGTGCGACGGCCTCGAGTGGCGGCATCTTCGGGAGGAGCAAGGCCGCAACGAGCGAGGCCGTGAAGGTGGCGACGTCCACGGCGTAGGTTGCCGTCAGCCCCGCGGAGGCGATCAGGATCCCGCCGAGCGCGGGGCCCCCAACATGGCCGAACGAGCCGTAGATCCCCTGGACTGCCGCGGCCGAGGCGATCTGGTCCTCCCCGACGAGCCGCGGCACGAGCGCGTCCATCGCCGGCCGCTGGATCGCGTAGAACGCCGTGCCCACCGCCTCCGCGCCGTAGAGCGCCCAGAGGCGCGGGCTTGCGAGCGCCGCGTTGGCGACGAGGAGGCCCGAGATGGCGGTGAGACCGAGGTCGGAGACGATCAGGAGCAGGCGCCGGTCGACGGCGTCGGCAATCGCCCCGCCGAGGAAGGAGATCGTCAGAAGCGGGACGAGCGCCGCGATGCCGAGCAGGCCGACGGCGAGCGTCGATCCCGTGAGCTGGTAGACCTGGTACGGGATCGCGACCGTGGTCAGCATGCTGCCGAGCAGGGAGATCGCGTTGCCGAACCACAGGCGCCTGAAGTCGCGGGACCGGCGAAGCGGCGTCAGGTCGATTGCGAGCCCACGCAGGAACGCGGCGTGCCCGGGGCGTTCGGCTTCGCCGGCCGGGTCCTCGACCGGCGGACCGAACCGATCGCTCAAGTCTTAGAAGAGCTTCTCGCCGTCATCGGGACGCGAGGTCTTCTCGAGCAGGCGCCGTGCCCTGCGGCCGAGGTCGTTCAGGTCGACGCGGCCCTTGTCGGCGTCTGCGACGATCCGCTCGGCGAGCTTGACGGCCTCGTCGATGATCGGCGCGCCCATGGCGGCGTCCTGGCCCATGTCGTGGAGAATCGTCCGCTCGGTGCGCCCCGCGATGATCGGGTCCGGGACGCCCTCGATCCACACCCGCGTCCGATGGCCTCCGCCCCGGTCCTTGCCGACGATCGGCTCGACCGCGTAGATCTTGTCCGCGCGCGCGTACTTGCCGAAACCGAGAAAGATCATCCGTCCTGTGTCAGGCATGCAGCTCTCGGTTTCGGCAATAACGGTCGCACGGGCAAAGCCCGTACGACCTCTCAGGCGGCACCGCAAGCGGCGCCTCAGCGAAGCCGAGGAAGATCATCCGTCCCGAGCCGTCCGCCATGGCGGGATTATCCCTCTAGGAGACGGCGTCCCGCAGGGCGGCGACGACGCGTTCCTGGTCGCCGGCCTCGAGCTGCGGGAAGAACGGGAGCGCGAGCGTCCGGTCGCACGCGTCCTCGGCGACCGGGCACATGCCTTCGGTGAACCCATAGCTCTCGCGCATGTACGGCTGGAGATGAACTGCCGGGACGTAATGACCCGCCTCGATCCCCTGCGCGCCGAGTCGATCGAGGACAGCATCGCGATCGATCCCCTCGGCGACCTTGACGACGTAGACGAACCACGACCGCTTGTGGTCCGAGTCGTCGGCGTGCGGCGGCTCGATGCCGTCGACACCCTCGAGCAGCTTGCCGTAGCGAGCCGCGGCCTCGCTCCGCATCGTCAGCATCTCGTCGAGCTTCTCCAGCTGCGCGATCCCGACCGCGGCCTGGATATCCGTGAACCGGTAGTTGAACCCGACCCGGACGTGGTGGAACCAGCGCGAGTCGTACGAGCGCCCCTGGTTGCGCAGGCTCTTCAGGACCTCCCACTCCTCCTCGTCGTGCGTGGTGATGACGCCGCCCTCGCCGGTCGTGACTTGCTTGTTCGGGTAGAAGCCGAAGGCGCCCGAGATACCGTGCGAGCCGATCGGCCCACCCTTGTACTCGGCTCCGAGGGCCTCGCAGGAGTCGTCGATGATCCACAGCCCATGGCGCTCGGCGATCGCGCGCAGCTCGTCGAGCTCGCACGGATAGCCGAACATGTCGACTGCGACGATGCCCTTCGTGCGATCGGTGATCGCGGCCTCGACCGCCGCCGGGTCGAGATTGAGCGTCTGCGGATCGACGTCGGCGAACACCGGCCGCCCGCCCTCGAGGATGAAGCAGTTCGCAGTCGCGACGAACGAGACGGGCGAGGTGATCACCTCGTCGTCCTCCCCCACGCCGGCGATGTGGCAGAGCATGTGCAGCCCCGCGGTCCCGCTTGAGACGGCGGCCACGTAGGGTGCGCCCACGCGCTCGCCGATCAGCTGCTCGAAACGCTCGATGACCGGGCCGAGCGAGAGCCGTCCGGAGCGGAGCACTTCGAGGACGAGCTCTTCCTCGCGCTCTCCTATGTACGGGCGACTGAGCGGGACCCGCGTTTCGGTCTTCACGCCTCTGCGGGCGTTGCGTTCCCGATCTTCGCGTATTCGAGCCACTGCGCCCAGCGCTCGCTCTTGCCCCGACACGTGTCGAGGTATGCGGTCTGGAGAGCCTTGGTCACGGGCCCGGGCGGGCCGATCTCGCGGTCGTCGATCTCGCGGATCGGTGTCACCTCGGCCGCGGTGCCGGTCATGAAGACCTCGTCGGCGGACACGAGGTCCGAGCGGATGAGGTTCTTCTCCTCGACCGTGTAGCCGAGGTCCTGCGAGATCTGGATCAGCGAGTCGCGCGTGATGCCGGGGAGGATCGAGGTCGAGAGCGGCGGGGTCGCGATCTTTCCGTCCTTGACGACGAAGACGTTCTCACCGGAGCCGTCGGCGATGAACCCCTCGGCTGTGAGCAGGATCGCCTCGTCGTAGCCGGCGCGGTTCGCCTCGGTGACTGCAAGCATCGAGTTCAGGTAGATCCCGGTCGCCTTGGATGCGTGCGGGATCGTGTTCGGCCCAACGCGCTGCCAGGACGAGATCTTGACGCGGATCCCGTTCTTCAGCCCCTCGTCGCCGAGGTAGGCACCCCAGGGCCAGCTCATGATCACGACGTCGACCGGGTTTCCGGCCGTGGAGACGCCGAGCTCGCCGTAGCCGGAGAACGCGATCGGACGCAGGTAGCACTCGGGCAGCCCGTTCGCTCCGATCACGTCCATGCACGCGGTGTGGAGATCCTCGACCGAGTACCCGAGGTCCATGTACAGGAGCTTGGCCGAGTTGTGCAGGCGTTTGAGGTGGTCGGTCAGCCGGAAGACGGCCGGTCCCTTGTCGGTGTCGTAGCAGCGGATGCCTTCGAAGACACCGGTGCCGTAGTGGAGCCCGTGAGTGCCGACGTGAACCGTTGCATCGGCCCAGTCGACGAGCTCGCCGTTCATCCAGATCTTGTCGGTCTCGCGCACGTGCCTGCCTCCTTGGCGAAGTCCCCTAAAGGTTACGTGGCCGCCTCGACGGCGTCCATTGGTTGTGCCCTGGCGAAGCGCACGAGGTCGGCGGACGAGAGCACCGCCATGTGGCTCGGCGAGCCGGCGCCGACCCAGACCAGCTTGTGAGAGAGCAGCCCCTGATCGACGAAGACTCGATCGACATTGGGTAGCGGAAACGGCGCGACCGCGCCTGCGACGAAGCCTGTCGCCCGCTCCACCTGCTCGGGCGACGCGATCTTCGCCTTCGACGCGCCCGCTGCCGCAGCGATCTTTTGCGGATCCGCGCGCCGGTCACCTGGAACGAGCGCGACCACCCAACGCCCCTCGCAATCGAAGACGAGCGACTTCACGATCTGGCCCAGCTTGCACCCCGCGGCGCGAGCGGCATCGACCGCAGTCGGCGTTCCGGTCTCGAACTCCTCGATGCGGGCCTCGACGCCCATCTGCCGCAGAAAGGACGACACGCGCTCGACGGCGTCCGGCCAGGGACGAACCACGCAGTCCCTCCTAATCCTCGAGCGAGATGAAGAACGCGTCGTCGAGACCGGCGGCGCTCAGCGCCTCGACCAGTTGGGGCGGCGGCGGCGTGTCGAGCGAGAGCGCCATCAGCGCCTTCTCGCCCTTCCGCGTTCGTGAGACCGCCATGTTCGCGATGTTGACGCCGGCCTCGCCGAAGAGCGTCCCGACCCGGCCGATCACGCCGGGCACGTCGTCGTAGCGGAAGATCGCCATCAGCGGCGCCAGCTCCATCTCCAGCTCGAAGCCGAGCGCGCTCACGAGCCAACGGCGGTGCTCGCGACCGATCGTTGTCCCAGCCACGCGCAGCTCGTCTCCGTTCGCTTTCAACGAGACGCGGATGAGGTTCGTGAAATCGCGCGACGCGCGGCGGCGTTCCTCGACGACCTCGACGCCGTGCTCTGCGGCGATCACCGGAGCGTTCACGTAGTTCACCGGCTGGTCCGAGCGCCCCTGGAACGCGCCGTTCAGCGCCGCGACCGTCAGCAGGCGCGTGTCGTAGCCTGAAAGCGATCCGTAGTAGGCGAGCTCGATCCGCTCGGCGCGTCCGCCGGCGAGCTCCATCGCCAGCCGCCCGAGCGTTGCTGCGAGCGGGATGAATGGACCGAGGATCTCGAGGTCCTCCGCGCCGATCGAGGGGATGTTGACGGCGTTCGTGACGAGCGAGCCCTCGAGCGCGGCGGCTACCTGCTCGGCGACGATCACTCCCGCGCGATCCTGCGCCTCCTCGGTCGACGCCGCGAGGTGCGGCGTGACGATGACGTTGTCGAGCTCGAGCAGCGGGCCCGAGTACGGCTCGTCGTTGAACACATCGAGCGCGGCGGCTGCGACCTTCCCCGCGCTCAGCGCATCGAGGAGCGCCGACTCGTCCAGCAGCTCGCCGCGGGCGGCGTTCACGATCCGGACTCCGTTACGCATCTTCGCGAAAGCCTTGGCGTCGATCGAGTTCCGGGTCTCGGCCGTGAGCGGCAGGTGGAGCGTGAGGAAGTCGCTCGCCCCGAGGACCTCATCGGGGGTCTCCACACGCTCGACCCCCAGCTCGCGGAACCGCTCCTTCGCGACGAACGGGTCGTAGGCGACAACGCGCATCTCGAGCGCGAGCGCACGGCGGGCAACCTGCTGGCCGATCCGGCCGAAGCCGAGGACACCGAGCGTCTTGCCCGCGAGCTCGAGGCCGCCGTACTTGGAGCGCTCCCAGCGCCCTTCCTTGAGCGCCGCGTGGGCCTGAGGGATGTTTCGCGAGAGCGCGAGCAGGAGCCCGATCGTGTGCTCCGCCGCGGAGATGACCGTCGACTCGGGGGCGTTCGCGACCACGATTCCCCGCCGGGTCGCGGCTTCGACGTCGACGTTGTCGACCCCGACGCCCGCGCGGCCGATCACCTTCAGCCGGTCGGCTCGCCCGATCAGCTCGGCGTCGAGCTTCGTCGCGGAGCGGATGACGATCGCGTCGTAGTCTCCGATCTTCTCGGCGAGGTCGCCGTTCAGATCTACATCGACGTCGAACCGCGCGCGCAGGAGCTCGATCCCGGCCTCGGCGATCGGCTCACGAACGAGGACCCTCGCGCGAACCTCCCGGCTTCGGCCGATCGTCACGCCCGGACGTGCTCGTACGTCTCGAGCGCACGGGTGACAGCGACCCCGCGCTCGATGTCGGCGCCTGCCTCGGCGAGCGAGAGCTCGATCCCGGCGAGTGCCGTCGTGATGTCGAACACATCGAAGTAGCCGATGTGCCCGATGCGGAAGACGCGCCCTTTGAGCGGGCCCTGGCCCGGTGCGAGCGTGATTCCCATCCGGTCGCGGAGATCGAGAAGGAACTGCGTCCCGTCGACCGGCTCCGGCACACGTACCGTCGTCACGACAGCAGACGTGTCGTCGTCCGGCGAGAAAAGCTCGAGCCCCATCGCCTTGATGCCTTCGCGGCACGCTCGGCCAAGTCGCACGTGATGCTCGAACGCTGCCTCGAGCCCGCGCTCAAGGAGCAGGCCGAGCGCGACGTTGAGCCCGATCACGATCGATACGGCGGGCGTGAAGGCCGCGTCGAGGCTCTCCTGCGCCGCGCGCGTGCGCTCCCAGTCGAGGTAGAACCGAGGCGCCTTCGCCTCGTCGCGCGCCTTCCAGGCAGCCCCGGAGACCGAGACCATCGCCAGGCCCGGCGGCGCCATGAGCGCCTTCTGCGATCCGGACACCACCGAATCGAGCGACCACGCGTCGGTCTCGCAAGGGATAGCACCGAGACTGGAGATCGCGTCCACTCCGATCAGGGCACCGGCCTCCTTGGCCGCATTGGCGAACGCGCGTACGTCGGCGACGACGCCGGTGGAGGTCTCGGACTGCGTCACGAGGACGGCCTTCGCGCCGCCGAGCTCGGCGAGGCGTGCAGAGAGATCGTCGGCGGTGGGCGTCTCGCCCCACTCGTAGCGCATGTGTTCCACCTCGCAGCCGTAGACCGCCGCGATCTCGGCCCACCGCTCGCCGAAGTAGCCCGCCGAGACGACAACGACTCGGTCTCCCGGGGACGTCAGGTTCGAGACGACCGACTCGAGCCCCGCGGTCCCTGACGCGGTGTAGAGAAGGACGTCCCCCTTGGTCCGGTAGATCTCCTGCAGCCGCTCGAGGACTTGCTTGTAGACCGGCCGGAAGTCGGGGCTACGGTGGTGGACGATCGGAAGCGCCATCGCAGCGAGCACCTCCGGGGGCACCGGCGTCGGCCCCGGGGTCATCAGATAGCGCGTCTCGGCCAAGTCTCTTGAGACTAGCTCAGAGTGGTCCCGGGCCACGGGCCCGGGGCTCGCGACAAGTGCTTCGCACTTCTCGCGACTTAAAGCACGCTTGCCAAGTGACGGCGCTTCGACGGGCTCGCCCATGCCACGATCGATGGTCCTCCGCTTCGCGACTTTAGGCTGGCGTTGTGGAGGCTCTTCTTGCGTTCGGGGCGGCGCTGCTCGCGCTGCGACTCGGTGGCCTGCTTGCAGCTCGCTGGCGGGCGCGCAGGTCGCCGGAGCTCGCTGCCTGGGCTGCCGCGCTCGTCACCTATGCCATCGCTTCGGCCGCGCTTGCCTGGGGTGCGGCAGCCGGGTGGGACGCACGAGCCTTCCGCGTCTACTACCTGTTCGGCGGCTTGCTGACGGCCCCCCTCCTGGGGCTCGGCTCGCTGCTGCTCACACGCCGGCGGTGGGCGCTCTGGCTCGCACTGGTCTATGTGGGCCTTGCGATCGGAGTCGCAATCGCGGTGCCGGTGCACGGCGGGTTCCCCGGCTCGACCATCCCCGCAGCGCAGGACCACCTCGATTTTCTCCCGTCTAGGCTCATCGCACTCGTGGGCAATTTCGCGGGGACGGCAGCCGTCGTAGCTGTGGCGATTGCCACGATCAAGCGTCGGCCACTCGGGAACGCTTTGGTTCTTTCTGGCGTCGGTGTTGCCTCCGCAGGAACCGCGTTATCTGGCTTGGGAGCGGCGAAAACCGGTGGTTTTGTGGCAATTGCAGCGCTTCTTCTTTACTGAGGATTTACAGCTTCGAGCCCCACAAGGCGCTAACCAACCGCTACGGTCAGGGTCTTAAGGGTTGACAGCGATCCCGGGGCCCACCCAGGGTGCTCGCTCGGATGACTGCGGCACAGTCTCTCCGATGAGCGCGGGGCTCCGGACAAGAGGGGGTTCTCTTGTTCCGACAGCTACTGCGGCTTCTGCCCGCGTGCGTTCTCATATGTCTGGCCGTCTTTGCGCTCAGCGGTCCGCGCCAGGCTGCGGCGAAGGGCCAGAAGGCTCAGCTCTATCCGGCTGATGGCCCCGTCATCAGGCAGATCCATCGCTACCGGCACGCGACCTGGCAGTGGCAGTCGCTGATGGGCGTGCGACGGACACCGGCCTCGCAAGGGGTCGAAAGCGATCCGAGCCACTCGTTCAAGGTCTGGGTGCGCAACCTCTGGAAGCAACGTGCGACCCGTGCGCAGCGCAAGGCGGCCCGCCCACCGCACCGCGCCGGCTGGCTCTGCATCCACCACTTCGAAGGTGCGTGGACGGATCCGAACCCGCCCTACTACGGCGGGCTCCAGATGGACCTCGCGTTCCAGCGGAGGTACGGGCGCGACCTGCTGCGGCGCAAGGGCACCGCGAACCACTGGACGCCGCTCGAGCAGATGTGGGTTGCCGAGCGAGCGCATCGCAGCGGGCGCGGCTACTACCCGTGGCCCAACACCGCGCGGTCCTGCGGACTTATCTAGTGTTCTGAGCCGTGGGACGAGGATCGAGACCGATCAGGCGCTGGAAGGCGGATCGCCAGCGTAAGAAGAAGGACCGCGACAAGCGCAACGCGGCGACGGCCACTGCGACCACCGCGCCGGTCCGCCGACGGAGCCCTGCCAGGGCCAAGCCGGTCGAGAAGGCCAAGCCCGCCGAGCAGGTCGAGGCGATCGAGTCGTTCGAGACCGCGGAGAAGGCCGAGCCGGCCGAGCAGGAAGAGGTGACCGGAGCTGAGCCAGCCGCGGAGCCCGCCGAGGCTGAGGCAGCCGCGGAGCCCGCCGAGGCTGAGCCGGCCGCAAAGCCCGCCAAGGCCGCCGCAAAGCCTGTCAAAGCCCGAGCCGCTGCGAAGCCTGCCAAGGCCGAGGCCACTCCGAAGCCGAAGAAGGCGGTCAAGGCGGAGAAGGCCGAAAAGCCCAAGAGGGCGAGCAAGGCCAAGAAGGCGGAGTAGATCAGGGGAAGATCAGGCCGGCCACGCTCGTCGAACGACTGACCCGGGCCGGGACCGTCACGACTTCAGCTTCTTCATCAGCAACTCGTTGACGACCTGCGGGTTCGCTCGGCCCTCGGTCTCCTTCATCACCTGGCCGACGAAGAATCCGAGCAGCCCTTCCTTCCCCGAGCGGAACGACTCGACCTGCCCCGGGTTCGCCGCGAGAACCTGGTCGATCAGCGGCTCGAGATCTCCGCTCTCGGTGATCTGGCCATCGCCCAGGTATCGCTCCGCTGAGAAATCCTCGTCTCCGCTCGCGGCGAGCGCATCGGTGAAGGCCTGCCTGGGGATCCGGTCGCGAGCCTCGATCAGCTTCGCGAGCTCCCCCGCGTTCACGGCGGCCGGATCGACGCCGCTTGCGGCGAACTGGTTCATGAGCACGTTGGCCACTGCCGTGCGGTCACCCGACACTTGCTCGTACAGGCGATCGCGTCCACTCGTCACGAGCCCTTCCGCCGTCTCGAAGCCGACCTCTCCCGCCAGACGCCTGATGCGCTCGCCCGGAAGCTCCGGCAGCTCGGCCCGGAGCCGCTCGACGAGCTCTCGGGGCGGCTCGAGCGGCACGAGATCCGGCTCGGGCAGATACCGGTAGTCCTGCGCCTCCTCCTTCGAGCGCAACGGAGGCGCCGACTCGTTGCCCGGGTCGAAGTGCATCGTCTCCTGCACCACCTCTCCGCCGGACTCGTAGATCTCGATCTGCCGCTGGATCTCGCGGTCGATCCCCTTCGCCGCGAAGTTGAACGAGTTCATGTTCTTGAGCTCGGTTCGGGTGCGAAGCTCGTCCGAGCCCTCGGGCCGGACCGAGACGTTGACGTCGAAGCGCAGCGAGCCCTTCTCCATCTCTGCGTCGGAGATACCGAGCTCGACTACGGTCTGGCGCAGTAGCTGGAGGAAGCGCTTCGCATGCTCGGCCGAGTGGATGTCCGGTGCGGTGACGATCTCGACGAGCGGCGTCCCGGCGCGATTGAAGTCGACGAGCGTGCGATCGGCGCCGGCAATGCGGCCCTCGGCGCCGCCCATGTGCACGTTCTTGGCAGCGTCCTCCTCGAGGTGAGCCCTGACGATGCCGACCTTCAGCTCGCCGTCCGCCGTCGCCAGCGTGATCTGACCGTCCACGCAGAGCGGCTCGTCGTACTGGGAGATCTGGTACCCCTTCGGCAAGTCGGGATAGAAGTAGTGCTTCCGGTGGAAGATCGACCGCTCGGCGATCTCGCAGCCGAGGCCGAGGCCGAGCAGCATCGTCATCTCGATCGCCTTCCCGTTCGGCACGGGCAGTGCTCCCGGATGGGCCAGGCACACCGGGCAAGTGCGGGAGTTCTCCGGCGCGAAGTACTCGAGCTCGCAGCGGCAGAACATCTTCGTCCGCGTCTTCAGGTGGACGTGGATCTCGAGTCCGATCACCGGCTCCCAGGTCACCGCAATCGCTCCGGGACGTAGTCGAACTCCAGCGCGCGCTCCAGCGCATGCCCGGCGCGGAAGAGCAGGTTCTCAGAGAACTGCGGGCCGATCAGCTGCAGGCCGACGGGGAGCCCTTCCGAGAGCCCGCACGGGATCGAGAGCCCCGGCAGCCCCGCCATGTTCGGCGGGATCGCCAGCACGTCGGAG
>JBGOSR010000033.1:0-15794 GCA_041476065.1 Gaiellaceae bacterium | reverse complement strand
CAACCTCGACGCGGTGATTGCGCTGATCCGGGCCGCCGACGATGCCGACGCGGCGCGCGAGGGCCTGATGAAGGAGTTCGAGCTCTCCGAGATCCAGGCGCAGGCGATCCTCGAGCTTCGCCTGCGCGCGCTAACCGCGCTCGAGCGCAAACGCGTCGAGGACGAGCACAAGGACCTCGTGGAGCGGATCGGCGAGCTGCGCACGATCCTGGGCGACGAGTCTCGAATCGGATCCCTCATCCGCGAGGAGCTGCTCGAGGTCAAGCAGATCTACGGCAAGAACGACGACCGTCGCACGGAGATCATCGCGGCCGAGGGCGAGTTCTCACTCGAAGACATGATCGCCGAGGAGGACATGGTGATCGCGATCACGCGCTCGAACTACATCAAGCGCCTGCCGGTGACGACCTACCGCGAACAGCGCCGCGGCGGCCAGGGCGTGATGGGCATGGATCTCAAGGAGGACGACTACATCGAGCACCTCTTCGTCGCCTCGACGCACGATTACGTCCTCTTCTTCACGAACGTCGGCAAGGTCTACCGGCTCAAGGTGCACGAGTTGCCGCTCGGCTCCCGTCAGTCGAAGGGCCGTGCGATCCAGAACCTGCTGCCGTTCCGCCAGGGCGAACAGGTGCGCGCCGTCAGACAGACCCGTGACTTCGAGGAGTCGAAGTACCTCGTCTTCGCGACGAAGAACGGCATCGTCAAGAAGACCGAGCTCGCTGCCTACAACACGCCGCTCAAGGCTGACGGGATCATCGCGATCAAGATGCGCGACGGCGACGAGTTGGTCTCGGTCCGCCACTCCACCGGCGAGGACGACATCCTGATGGTCTCGCGCAAGGGCCAGGCGATTCGCTTCAGCGAGAAGGAGGCGCGGTCGATGGGCCGCGACACCGGCGGCGTCAAGGGAATGGGCTTGCGGAGAGGCGACGAGGTGATCACCTCGGACGTGGTCGGCGCCAACGAGGGCGATCTGCTCGTCGTGACCGAGAACGGCTATGGGAAGCGGACGAAGCTCGCCGATTACCCGCGGAAGGGCCGCGGAGGGCTCGGCGTGAAGACCGTGCAGCTGACGGAAGCTCGCGGGCAGCTCGTCGGCGCCCGCATCGTCCACGACGGCTATCAAGTGATGCTGATCTCGAACGGCGGCACCGTGATCAAGATTCCGGTCGAGGACGTGAAGCGCTTGGGACGCTCGACGCAGGGCGTGATTGTCATGCGCCTCCGCAAGGGCGAGCAGGTCTCCGCGGTCGCCCCGGTCGTCGAATCCGAAGATGACGAAGCGGCTGAGGTCGAGGCCGAGCCGTCGTCTGAACCGGCGAGCGAGCCCGCCTAAACCGCGCAATTTCAGGCGGTTTTCGGTCGAAACCCTTCACAAAAAGAGCCAAGAGCGATATATCTTGGCGACGAGGGGTTCCGTTCTTCCGCCGGGAGAGAGTGATGGCCGCCAGCAGACAAGTAGATCTTCTAGAGCCAATCGATCTCGCGGAGCATCTGGGGAAGGTCCAGCTGTACCTGGGTCAGGTGTGCCAGATCGCAGGCATCTCGAAGATGCAGCTCGACTACTGGACGAACAAGGCCCAGATTCCGACGCAGGGCCGGAAGCAGCGGATCTACGACATGGATGCGCTCGAGACCGTGATGTTGATCAAGCAGGCCAAGGACAAAGGGCTGAACCTCGGCGCGGCGATCGAGGCCGCCCAGCGCTTCCGCGAGCTCAACGGCTCGAAGGACGACGGCGGCTCCGGCTAACCGCGGAGTCTGACGGCCGCGTCTTCCGGCGGCAGCCAATTCACATAGAGACCGGCGCCGAGCTCGAGCCCGGCGAAGACGGTGAGCCTCGGCAGGATCTCGAAGTGCCAGTGGGCGCCCGTGTGCAACCAGGCGTTCAACGGAACGGGTCCTTCTTGCGCGCGGAGGGAGAGAACCGCACGGCGAAGGAGCGCCAGCGCGCGGGCGAGATCCTCCTGTCCAGGATCGGGCGCGTGCGCGCGTGGCGCGATCAGCAGCTCGTAGGGGACGCGGCCGGCAACGGCCGCTCGTAGCGAGATGTCTCCGTCGATCGCGATCTCGAGCTCTTCGCCAAGGAGCACCTCGCAGAGCGCGCATTCACCCTCTTGCAACCGTGGCAGCTCTGCGGTCACCTCGGGCGGCGCCGTTTTGAGCCAGACAAGCTGGGAGTGACTGTGCGAGAGGCTGGCGCCGGCCTCTCTACCTTCGTTGACGAGCAGATAGGGAAACGAAAATCCGGCGGTGCGGGCGGCTTGGAGCCTCAGGTGCCAGGCGGTGGCGATCGGCGGCAGCTCGTCCTCTGTCAGCTCGCCGGTCGAGCGGACATGCCGCGGCGTGTGGACGACGACCTCCTGATGCTCGAGCGCCGGATAGAGGTTCGGCACGACGCGGATCTGCCAGCCGGGGCTGTCCGGCTCGCGGCCGGCGGGCGCCAGGGCGAAGGTCTCGGGCGGGGTGCGGTCCTCTCGCCCCTGGCAGGAGGGGCACTCCTCGAGCTCCTGGACGCTTGGCGGCTCGAGCTCCGCCTTCGCAGCGCCGGGACGTTTCGCGCGCTCGGGCGCGAAGATCACCGTCCTGCCCGAGAGAGGGTCCTGCCGAAGGTCCGGCGGAGTCAGCTCTTCGGCCCGTAGCCGGACGAGCGCTCGATCAGTGGCCGGAAGAGCTCGATCGGCAGCGGCAGGACGATCATGGACGAGCGCTCGGAGCTCATCTCGAGCATCGTCTGCAAGAAGCGGAGCTGCAGCGACATCGGATTCTCGGACAGCACCTGCGCTGCGTCCTTCAGGCGCTCCGAGGCTTGGAACTCGCCCTCGGCGGCGATCACCTTTGCTCGCCGCTCACGCTCGGCCTCCGCCTGCCGGGCCATGGCGCGCTGCATTCCACCGGGGATCTCCACGTCCTTGACCTCGACGATCGAGACCTTGATCCCCCAGGGCGACGTTGCCTCGTCGATGATCTGCTGGAGAATCGCGTTGATCTTGTCGCGCTCGGACAGCAGCTCGTCGAGCGAGTGCTGGCCGAGAACGCTCCGCAGCGTCGTCTGCGAGATCTGCGACGTCGCGACCATGAAGTTCTCGATCTGCACGATCGCCTTCTCGGGATCGATGATCCGGAAGTACGCGACCGCGTTTACGCGGACGGGCACGTTGTCTTTCGTGATCACTTCCTGCGGCGGCACGTTCAACGTCACCGTGCGGAGGTCGACCCGGACCATCTTGTCGAAGATCGGGATCAGCAGGAAGAGGCCCGGGCCCTTGGGCGGCGACTTCAGCCGGCCGAGCCGGAAGATCACGCCGCGCTCGTACTCGCGTGCGACGCGGACCGCCGACGAAAGGAAGATCAGCGCGAGAACCGCGACGGCTCCGACTGCGATCAGGGCGGCCACGACTGAATCCTATGCCACAGCCGCGGGCGTTTCGGTCCGCTTGACTTCGAGGACGAGCCCTTCGCCTATTCCCCCGACCTCCACCGCCGTGCCGGGCAGCAGCGGATCCCCCTCTGTTCGGGCCCTCCAGAGCTCTCCTCGGACGAAGACGAGCCCGTCAGGATCGAGCGCCTCGCGGACGATGCCGACATGGCCGAGGAGCTCGCTCGCACCGGTCACGACCGGCGCGCGCCGCGCCTGAACGACCTTGAGCGCAGCGAGGCCCATTGCCAGGGCGAGCGTGCCCGCGATCGCGAGCACGACGGGCAGGGAGACCCTGTACGCGTTACCGGCCGGCTCGAACAGGAGCAGCGAGCCGATGACGAAGGAGACTGCTCCCGCGACCGTGATCGCACCGTGGGTCGGGACGAAGGCCTCCGCCGCGAAGAACGCGAACGCAAGCAGCATCAGCAAGAGTCCGGCCGCGCTGATCGGCAGCACCTGCAGCCCGAAGAGCCCGAGGATCAGGCAGATCGCTCCCAGCGTGCCGGGGAAGATGAGGCCTGGGTTCCAGAGTTCGACGACGATGCCGAGCGTCCCGATCGACATGAAGAGGACGATCAGGTTGGGATCGATCAGCGTGTCCAGGATCTTCTTCCAAAAGGACATGTCGACAGTGGTGATCCGCGCTCCTGCTGTGTGCAGGACTAGGCCTTTCGGCTTCGTCTTTTGACCGTCGATCTTGTCCAGGAGGGCCGGAAGGTTTGGCGCCATGAGGTCGATCACGTTCTGCTGGAGGGCTTCGGTTGCCCCGAGGTTCTTCGCCTTGCGAACAGCGGCGTCGGCCCACTGGACGTTGCGGCCGTGCTCGCGCGCCAGCTCCCGCAGAGAGGCGGCAGCGTCGTTGACCACCTTGCGCCGGAGGTCGCTGGAGATGTTGCTCCCGCCGAGGTTGATCGGAGTGGACGAGCCGATGTTCGTCTGCGGCGCCATCGCGAGGATGTCCGCCGCCTCGCCGATCCAGACCCCGGCCGAGGCGGCGCGAGAGCCCTGAGGTGAGACGTAGACGATCACGGGCACCTTCGAGGCAAGCTCGGCCTTGACGATCTTCTCCATCGACGAACTGAGACCGCCGGGCGTGTCGAGGAGGATCACGACCGCGTCGAAGTGCTCGCGGTTTGCGCGGTCGATCTCGTCGTTGACGTAGGACTGCGTGATCGGGTTGACGTCGTTCTCGAACTTGAGCGCGAGGACATGCGGCTGCGACGGCGTAGCTGAGGCAGTGGCGCAAAGACCCAAAGCCGCGGCCAGCGCGATCAGAAATGCCCGCAGAAGCGGCCCTTTCACTTGTAAGGATTCTATCTGGGAACACGCAGCTAGCCTTGAGGTCGCACCCGGTCTTTGCTTCCGTAGGAAGCGCCGCCCATGAGATTGATCCGCTTCGCCCTCGTTTTGCTGTTCCTCGCTCCCGGCACAGCGCTCGCCGCCGGAACGACGATGGCAGTACGCGATGTTTCGCACGGCGTCAACAGGCCGTCTGCGAGGTTCAACCTCGTCGGGCTCCATTGGCGGGGAAGCGGCTCGGTCTGGTTCCGCACGCGGAGCGTGTCCGGCCACTGGCGCCGCTGGCGCGACGCAGCGCCGGAGAACGACCGCCCCGATGCGGGGAGCCACGAGCTGCGGGCCCGCGGCTGGCGGCTCGGGAGCCCGTACTGGACGAGCCCGTCGAATCGGATTCAGGTGAGAACGTCCCGGCACGTCGGCCGAGTGCGGGCGTACTACGTCTGGAGCTCGGTGAGGGCGGTCCCCGTCCGCGCCGTCTCGATCGCCGGCTCGCCGCTCATCCTGTCGCGGGGGAGCTGGGGCGCAGACGAGCGGATCCGGCGCGGCCGGCCCACCTATGCATCGTCGGTCCGGTTCGCCGTCGTCCACCACACCGCGGGCTCGAACTCGTACACGCGGGCCCAGTCAGCGGCGATCGTCCGGGGCATCGAGCGCTACCACGTGCTCGGAAACGGCTGGGACGACATCGGCTACAACTTCCTCGTCGACAAGTACGGCCAGATCTTCGAAGGCCGCTACGGCGGGGTCGACCGTAACGTCGTCGGCGCCCATGCCCAGGGCTTCAATACGGGCTCGGCCGGGATTGCGCTGATCGGGACCTACGAAGGCAACGCGCCCTCGCCTGCGGCCCGCACCGCGCTGACCCGCCTGATCGCATGGCGGCTGGACGTCGCGCACGTCGACCCGCTCTCGACGTTCAGCTGGCGCTCGACCGGGAACCCGCGCTTCCCCGCAGGACGGATGCTCACGCTGCGGACGATCTCCGGCCACCGTGACACGGGCTACACCACCTGTCCGGGGAGCCGGCTCTACGGAGAGCTGCCCGCCTTGGCCCAGAGCGTCGCCCAGACCGGCCTGCCGAAGCTCTACTTCCCCACGGTGACCGGCGCGCCGGGCGAGCCCGTCCATTTCACGGCGACGCTGACCGAGCCGCTCCCCTGGTCGGTGATCGTCTCCGAGCCGGACGGCAACATCATCGCTACGGGACAAGGAACCGGTACGGCGGTGGACTGGACGTGGGATGCGACGACGATCCCCGCCGGCCGCTACGTCTATGCGATCGACGGCGGCCCTTCGGTTCTGCCGGCCACCGGCGTCGTCGAGGGCACCACGACGCGCGCGAAGGTCACCGCGCTCGCGCATCCCGGGCTGATCACCCCGAACGGCGACGGCCGCAGCGACTCGACTCTCATTCGTTATCACCTGAGCGAGCCGGCCCTGCTGACGGCAAGCGTCGTCGATTCGACAGGCGCGCCTGTGACGACCCTGTTCGTGGAGCAGAAGAGCACGGGCTCCTACCAGTTCACGTGGGATGCGGCGGGCCTCGCGGACGGGCGCTACGGCGTCGTCCTCACCGCACGCAACGCGCTCGGCATCGAGTCGACGGCGACAACGGCGGTGGTCGTCGACCGGACACTGGCGGGCCTCGCGGTCGCTCCTCAGGTCTTCTCGCCGAACGGCGACGGCCGTCTCGACACGACCACCTTCAACTTCATGCTGAACGGGCCCGCCCGGGTGTCGCTGACCGTTCGTCGAGGAAGGCGGGTGATCGGCCAGATCTTCTCCGGCCAGCTCGTGGCGGGCCAACAGGCGATCGAGTGGAACGGCCGCTTCCGGCGCCGCGTCGGCGAGAGTGAATACCGAGCAGACGTCACGGCAACCTCGGCGGTGGCCACCGTTCGGCAGACGGTGCCCTTCGCCGTTGACACGACGGGACCACGCCTCAAGCTGCTCTCGCGCTCGACGTTGACGTTCTCACTCAACGAGCCGGCCGACGTGACAGTTCTCTTCGACGGGACGCGGACGGTGACGCGCCGTCGTCTCGTGCCGGGCCGCTTCCGGATCGCCGCGGGCGGGCAGTACAGCTCGTTCGTCGCCACGGCGCGGGACTTCGTCGGGAACGACGGTCGGCGGGTCAGCTATCCGTAATCTCTCGCACCCACTCGTTGTAGCGTCGCTCCAGCGAGACGAGTAGCTCCACGAGCAGCTCGGCACGGTCGACCTCCGCGCCTGTCTCGACGAGCAGCGAGGTTGCCGGTTGGCCGATGTTCGCCGGAAGCTCGTCTGCCGGCACGTTGACGTTGATCCCGATTCCCAGCACCACGAGGCCGTCTCGCGCCTCGGCGAGGATGCCTGCGGCCTTTCGCCCGCCGAGCAGAATGTCGTTCGGGAGCTTGATCTCCGGCTCGAGCCCGGTCACCGAGGCGATTGCCTCAGCGCAGGCTTCACCGGCGACGAGCGAAAGCTCCGGCAGACGCTGCGTCTCGACCGGCGGCTCGAGCAGGATCGAGCAGAGAACGCTGAGGCCCCGCGGCGAGAACCACCGGCGGCCGAGCCGGCCGCGCCCCTCGGTCTGCTCCTCGGCGACAGCGACGGCGCCTTCGCCGTGCTCGGGGGTGAGCAGTCTCTGCGTGGAAAGGCAGACGTCGACGTAGAGATATGGCCGTCCGAACCTGCCGCGCAGGCGCGGAACTACCGACTCCGCTGACAGTGACCCGTCCACTCCGCACTACACTTTGCCGTTCGTGGAGACCAAGGCCCCGCTCGGCAAGGCAGAAATCGAGGCGATCCTGCCGCATCGCGACCCCTTTCTCCTGATCGACGAGGTCGTGGAGCTGGAGCCCGGGGCGCGTGTCGTCGCGCGCAAGCTCGTTCGCCCCGATGAGTGGTACCTCGCTGGGCATTTCCCCGGACGGCCGATCATGCCCGGCGTTCTCATCGTCGAGGCGATGGCGCAGACCGGCGCGATCGCCGTGCTTTCGCAGGAGAAAAACCGAGGTCGCCTTGCGCTCTTCGCGGGCATCGACGGCGTCCGCTTCAAGCGGATCGTCGAGCCTGGGGACGAGTTGGAGCTGACGTGCACGCTCGAGCAGGTCCGCGGGCCCATCGGCAAGGGCCGCGCCGAGGCCCGTGTCGACGGTGAGCTGGCCGCCCGCGGGATGCTGACCTTCGCGGTGGAGCAGTCGTGATCGCGAGCGCGACTACCAACGGCCGGATCTCGATCACCGGCATCGGCTCCCATGTGCCCGAACACGTGATGACGAACAGCGAAATTGCAGAGCTCGTCGACACGTCCGACGAGTGGATCGTCGAGCGGACCGGGATTCGCGAGCGCCGAGTGGCCGCCCCAGAGGAGGCGCTTTCCGACCTCTCCCTGCCCGCCGCCAAGGCCGCTCTCGAACAGGCGGGGCTCGATCCGGCCGCGATCGATCTGATCGTCGTCGCGACGGTGACTCCGGACATGTTCTTCCCTTCGACCGGCGCCATCATCGCCGACAGGCTGGGCGCGCACGATGCGGCGGCGTACGACCTGTCGGCCGGCTGTACCGGCTTCGTCTACGCGCTCGTCCAGGCGCACGCGATGCTTGCCGCGGGCCTTGCGGGAAACGCGCTCGTGATCGGTGGCGACGTGCTGTCGAAGATCGTCGACTGGACGGACCGCAGCACATGCGTCCTGTTCGGCGACGGCGCGGGCGCAGTCGTGCTCGAGCGAGTGAGTGAGGGCGGCTTCCTCGGGTTCGAGCTCGGTGCAGACGGCTCGGGTGGGCCCCAGCTGTACATACCTGCCGGCGGCTCCCGCACGCCCGCATCGGCTGAAACTGTTGCAACGCGGCAACACTTCGCGAAGATGAACGGCCGTGAGGTCTTCAAGTTCGCAACTCGCGTGCTCGTCGCTTCGGCTGAGAAGGTGCTCGACGAGTGCGGGGTGGCAGTCGAAGAAGTCGACGTCTACGTGCCTCACCAGGCGAACGTGCGAATCATCGACCATGCGCGGCGTAAACTCGGCATCCCCGAGGAGCGGACAGTCGTCAACGTGGACCGCTACGGAAACACGTCCTCCGGCTCGATCCCGCTCGCGCTCGCGGAAGCGATGGGAGACGGGCGGCTCGCGCCCGGTGAGATGGTGCTGATGACCGGAATGGGAGCCGGCCTCACGTGGGGCTCGGCTCTGATCGAATGGACGGCGAACGGGAAAGGTGGCACAGCATGAGCAAGGTCGCGTTCTGCTTCCCGGGGCAGGGGTCCCTCGAAGTTGGAATGGGCAGGGAGATCGCCGAAGCGGTTCCGGAGGCGATGGCGGTCTTCCGGGAGGGGAGCGAGGCTTCGGGCCTCGACCTCGAGCGACTCTGCTTCGAAGCTCCACTCGACGAGCTCGTCGAGACCGAGGTTCAGCAGCCGGCGCTCGTCGCAACGAGCCTGGCCATGCTCGCCGCTCTACGCGCTCGAGGCCTGGAGCCCGATTACGTCGTCGGGCACTCGGTCGGCGAGTTCACGGCCCTTGCGGCCACCTCGTCACTGACTCCGTCCGAGTCGATCGCGCTCGTTCGTGAGCGTGGGCTCGCAATGGCGGAGGCGGCGCGGATCAGCAACGGCTCGATGGCCGCGATTCTCGGCCTCGACGACGAGGTGGTCGAACACCTCTGCGAGGAGATCGAGGGAGTCTGGCCGGCGAACTACAACTGCCCGGGCCAGATCGTCGTATCCGGAACGCAGGAGGCTGTGAACGAGGTTTGCACCAAAGCCGAGGAGCTAGGCGCGCGCCGCACGGTGAAGCTGAAAGTCTCCGGCGCGTTCCACAGCCCGCTCATCGCCCGGGCTGCCGACCGCCTGCGCCCGGCGGTCGAGCGCGTGCGCTTCCGAGACCCGGTAGCGCCGTTCATGTCGACGGTGACTGCGAAGATCGAGCCCGCCCAGCGCTTCGCCTCGTTGCTCGTCGAGCAGCTGACGGCGCCGGTTCGCTTCACCCAGGCAGCCCGGGGCCTCGTCGAGGAGGGAGTCAAGACCTTCGTCGAGGTCGGGCCGAGCAACGTGCTCGCAGGCCTCGTGAAGCGAATCGACCGCACGGCGAGGACGATCTCCGTGAACAACCTCGCCGGGTTGGACAAGGCGGAGGAGACCCTCTCCACTGCCTGATGGCTCGACCATGTTCTGCTCGCTCGCAGGGCGGACGGCCCTCGTCACCGGGGGCTCGCGTGGGATCGGCCGGGCGATCGCGGTCGAGCTGGCCGAGGCCGGCGCCTCCGTTGTCCTCGGCTACCGCTCGGGAGCGGATGAAGCCGAGGCGGTCGCCAAGGAGATCGGCGGCCGGGCCGTGCAGGCAGACGTCTCGAATCCGGACGAGGCGCGTGCACTCGTCGACGACGCGGGCGATCTCGACATCCTCGTCAACAACGCGGGGCTCACCCGTGACGGCGTGCTCGCGCGGATGACCGACGACGACTGGCGCGCGGTGATCGACACGAACCTGAGCAGCGTCTTCTACACATGCCGTGCGGCCTCTCGCGGGATGATGAAACGGCGCGCCGGCTCGATCGTCAACATCTCCAGCATCGTCGGGCTGCGAGGCAACTGGGGCCAGACGAACTACGCTGCGTCGAAGGCCGGGATCATCGGTTTCACGAAGTCCCTCGCCCGCGAGCTCGGCAGCCGCGGCGTGCGCGCGAACGTCGTCGCTCCCGGCTACATCAACACACGGCTGACCGAGATCTTGCCCGAGGAGGCCCAGAGCGCGATGCTGGCGAACACTCCTCTCGGCAGGCTTGGGGATCCGGAGGACGTTGCCGGAGCGGTACGGTTCCTGTGTTCCGACGAAGCCTCGTTCATCACGGGCGAAGTGCTGCTCGTCGACGGAGGGCTGGGGATGTGAGCGAGTACTCGCAGAATGGACGCTGTCGCGTGGTGGTGACGGGCATCGGAGCCGTCACGCCGCTCGGCAATGACGTCGAGACGTCGTGGACGAACCTGATCGCGGGCAAGTCCGGCGCGGCCGACATCAAGCAGTGGGATGCGAGCGCCTATCCGGTCAACTTCGCCTGTGAGCTGAAGGAATTCGATCCCCGGGACTGGATGGATCACAAGCAGGCCAGGCGCATGGATCGTTTCGCGCAGATGATCGTCGCCGCCGCCCGCCAGGCCGAAGCCGACTCGGGCTTCGACGTCAAGTCCGAGGCCGAGCGCGTGGGCGCGTCGATCGCTACCGGCATCGGCGGGCTGCAGGCGTTCCAGGACTGCTACGACGTCCTGCTCAACCGCGGCCCAGACCGGGTGAATCCGTTCTCGATCCCGCAGATCATCCCGAACATGGGCGCGGCCTGGGTGTCGATGGAGCTCGGGAGCCGAGGTCCGCTGGCCTCCCAGTGCACTGCCTGCGCGGCCTCGAACATGGCGATCGGCGACGCCGCTGACATGATCCGGCTCGGCCGCGCCGATGTCGTCTTCGCCGGCGGCACCGAGGCGGGCATCACGCCGGTCGGGATCGCCGGGTTCAGCGCGATGCGGGCTCTCTCACGCCTGAACGAGGCCCCGACGAAGGCCAGCCGCCCCTTCGATGCCGAACGCAGCGGCTTCGTGATGGGCGAGGCCGGCGGCGTGGTCGTGCTCGAGGACCTCGATCACGCACGTGCCCGCGGCGCGAAGATCTACGCCGAGCTGATCGGCTACGGCCTCTCGTCGGACGCGGCGCACGTGACGGAGCCCGACCCGACCGGAGCGAACCCGGCGCGCGCCATGACCATGGCATTTCGCGACGCGGGTATCTCCCCCGAGGACATCGACTACATCAACGCGCACGGCACCTCGACGCCGCTCGGCGACGCGAGCGAGACCAATGTGATCAAGCTAGCCCTGGGCGAAGAGACGGCTCGCAAGACGCCCGTCTCCTCGACGAAGGGCGCGACCGGGCACTGTCTCGGCGCGGCCGGGGCGGTCGAGGCGATCTTCTCGATTCTCGCCGTCAACAAGAACATCCTGCCGCCGACGATCAACTACGAGACGCCCGACCCGGCGTGCGACCTCGACTACATTCCGAACGAGGCACGCGAGGCCGACGTCAAGATCGCGGTCTCCAACTCGTTCGGGTTCGGCGGGCACAACGCCTGCATCGTGTTGCGCGAATTCGTCGACTAGCCGCCGCGCCCGCGGCCTGCGTTTCGACACAGAGCCGCCACAGACACGCGCGGTTTGCCCCGATATGCTCGTCGTGGGGAGGAGGTCGGGTGTGCCGTAACTAGGCTTCAGCGCATGGCCGCGGTGCGTTGGGCAACATTCGACTGCTACGGAACTCTGATCGACTGGAATCTCGGCATTCGCCGGGAGCTCGAGCGTGTGTTCGGGGTCCAGGAGGCGCCGCGCCTGCTCGAGCGCTACCACGAGATCGAGCCGGAGATCGAGTCAGAGCCGTTCCGTAGCTACCACGAGGTGCTGACACTCGCGCTCGAGCGGCTCGCGCAGGAAGAGCAGATTCAGCTTCCAGAGGGAGAGGCCGGTGCTCTCGCCCATTCGCTGCCGGACTGGCCTCCTTTCCCCGAGGTGCCGGCCGCCCTCGCCGAGCTTCGTGAGCGCGGTTGGCTGCTGGCGATCCTCTCGAACACCGACCGTGACCTGATCGCCGCCTCGCAGCGCCGGCTCGGCGCGCCGATCGACCTCGCAGTCGTCGCCGAGGACGTCCGGTCGTACAAGCCGGGACACGCGCACTGGGAGCACTTCTTCGAAGCGACGACGGCTGAGCGCGACCACCACGCCCACGTCGCTGCGAGCCTCTTCCACGACATCGCACCTGCCCGGGAGCTCGGCCTGCGCTCGGTCTGGATCAACCGGCTCGGCGAGAAGGCGGACCCCGAGCCCGATCGGGAGCTGCCTGATCTCTCCGGACTGCCGGACACCCTCGACGAGCTGGTGCCGGCGTGACGGATGCGTTCGTCGTTCGTCCGGCCCGGAAGGAGGAGATCGAGGCGGCCGCGGCGCTGCTGAACGAGCACTCACGCCGATTGCACGGCATCGACGATCAGTCGACCTCACAGCTTCGCACGTATTGGGAGTCGCCGGACGTCGATTTCGAGCGCGACGTCCTCGTCGCCGAGAAGCCCGACGGATCTCTCGTCGGCTACGCCGATCTCGGCTTCCACGGCGGCTACGTCTGGCTTGACGTGAGAGGGCTCGAGGCGAAGCCTCTACAAGCACTTCTGGACGCGATCGAGCAGCGAGCTGCCGAGAAGAACCCGGGTGCGGGCCTCATCGGTTACGCGGCAGAGACCGATCAGATGGTTCGCGCCCTCTACGAGCAAGCCGGTTACCGCGTCCTGCGCCACTCGTACCGCATGGAGATCAGCCTCGACGGCGGGCCTACTGACCCGGAGTGGCCCGAGGGCTTCACCGCGCGAACGATGCGCCCAGGCGAGGAGGAGCGCGTCTACGAGGCCCAGATGGCCTCGTTTGCCGACACGTGGATGTTCGAGCGGGACCCCTTCGAGGTCTGGTCGCACTGGTTCCTGACCGACTCCTCGTTCGATCCGTCGCTCTGGTTCCTGGCGGAGTCGGGAGACACGCTTGTTGGCGTTGCCCTCACCCGCGAGTCTGAGAACGAGCCGGACCTGGGCTGGGTCGCGATCCTCGGAGTACTCCCGGAGTTCCGCAATCGCGGGCTCGGACAGGCCCTCCTGCGACGCACGTTCGCGGAGTACTCGAGCCGGGGGCTCGAGCGCGTGGGGCTAGGCGTCGACGCCGAGAATCCGACCGGCGCAGTTCGCGTGTACGAGTGTGCCGGGATGCACGTTGCCAGGACGAATCTGATCCTGGAGAAGGTTCAGGGATAATCGAGGAGCCGTGGCCAACTCCCGCATCGACGTATCCATCGAGCACAAGCACCTGCCGGAGAAGACGCAGGAGGGCAAGGCGCACCCGAACACCTGCCCGTCGTGCGGCTCGCACTACCGGGAAGACGAGCTCGAGCGGAACCTCCGCGTCTGTCCCCAGTGCGGTCATCACTTCCCCGTGCCGGCTCGCGCCCGGATCAAGCAGCTTGTCGACGAGGGCATGTTCGAGGAAGAGGCCGCCGAGCTTCGCTCCGAGGATCCGCTGGACTTCTTCGACTTGCGGCCGTACACGGAGCGTCTGGCCGAAGCAGAGGTCTCGACCGGCCTCGGCGACGCGATGATGATCGGCCGCGCCGCGATCGAGGAGCAGGCCTGCGAGCTCGCGGTCATGGACTTCGCGTTCATGGGCGGCTCGATGGGGAGCGTCGTCGGCGAGAAGCTCTCTCGCGCCTGCGAGGGCGCCGTCGAGCGCCGGGTGCCCCTCGTCGCGGTCACCGCCTCGGGCGGCGCGCGCATGCAGGAGGGCATCCTCTCCTTGATGCAGCTTCCGAAGACGGTGTGCGCCATCGAGGACCTTCGCGACGCGCGCTGCGGGTTCATCAGCGTCATGACGCACCCGACGACGGCCGGTGTGCTTGCGAGCTTCGCGAGCCTCGGTGACGTGATGGTCGCCGAGCCGGGCGCGCTACTTGCATTCACCGGTCCCCGGGTCGTGCAGCAGACAACCCGCGAGAAGCTCCCCGACGACTTCGGCCTGGCCGAGTCGAACCTTCGCTTCGGCCACCTCGATGCGATCGTGCCGAGACCGGAGCTGAGACCTTTTCTCGGCCGCGTTCTGCGACTCTTCTCCAATGCCGAATGAAGCCGAGAGACACCTGCGCGAGCGGCTGAGCCGGCTGCGCAGCCTGCCGCTGCTTCGAGGCACGCGTCTCTCGGGCGAGCTCGAGCGGCTGCAGCGGCAGCTCGACCGGATCGAGGCGGAACCGACCAACGAGGAGATCTGGCGCTCCGTCGAGCTCGCTCGGCACTCCCAGCGTCCGTACACCCTCGACTACGTCGAGCGTCTCTTCGAGGACTTCGTGGAGCTGCACGGCGACCGAGCTCGTGCCGAGGATCCAGCGCTCGTCACCGGTCTGGGCCGCTTTGCCGGCAGGACGGTCGCAATCATCGGCCAGCAAAAAGGACGCGACATCAACGAGCGGACGCGCAGGAACTTCGGGATGCCGCACCCCGAGGGGTATCGCAAGGGGATGCGAATGATGGAGATCGCGCAGCGCCACGGCTTCCCGATCGTGACGTTCCTCGACTCCCCGGGGGCCTATCCGGGCGTCGCCGCCGAGCAGCACGGCCAGGGTGGGGCGATCGCCCGCTCGCAGGCGCTGCTGGCGCGGCTGACGGTGCCGATCGTTGCCTGCGTGATCGGTGAAGGGAACTCGGGCGGGGCGATCGCGATCGGTCTCGTCGACCGCGTGCTGATGCAGGAGAACGCGATCTACTCGGTGATCACCCCGGAAGGTTGCGCCGCCATCCTCTGGCGCGATGCGAGCGAGGCGAGGAAGGCTGCTGCGGCCTTCAAGCCCGATGCCGTGCACTGCCTCGAGCTCGGCGTGATCGACGAGATCGTGAAGGAGCCGCAGGGAGGCGCCCACCTGAATCCGGACGAGTCCGCGCGCATTCTCGGCGAGGCGCTTGGCCGAAATCTCGAGGAGCTAAGCGCGATTCCCGGCGACGAGCTCCGCGATCAGCGTCGCGATCGGTACCGCAGGCTCGGCATCTATACGGCGCGATCCGCCGAGCCCGCGCTGCAGCCCGGCGCCTGAGACTTTTCCACAACGGCGGTCACATCAATATCCACAGCGTCCACAGTGTTTTCCCCTGCCTCTGGATACGCTGCGGGCCGGGTCGAACGCCGGCCCCGAACGCTGACCCCCTGGTGTCGGGATAGGTCTTTCAGGACGTATTCGCCCCGTTTCTCGCCTGTAGGTGTCCGGCCCTCCGCCACCGAGTGGGGAGCTTGGCCCCACGTTCTCCACAGGCTCGATCTGATGCCGAGCGGCTGCGCCAACGTGCGCAAGGAGACGGGCGAGAGCGTCGACCCCGATGAGGTCACGGGGACTCAGCGAAGACGTAAGCCGGCCCAGAAGCGCGCGAGCAAGGCAAGCTAGGCCTCGTGGCCAAGCAGGCCGAGTACAAGCGCAAGCGCGACCCGAAGGCAACGCCAGAGCCGTTCGGCGGAGCCAAGCGCGGGAAGAAGCCGATCT
>JBGOSR010000032.1:0-15983 GCA_041476065.1 Gaiellaceae bacterium | reverse complement strand
CTCTTTCAAGGGGTGACATGAACCTCCAAGCAACATTCGGCGACGCCCGGCCCGCTATCACGCGGCGCCAGGCCGCGTCCTCAGTCGCGCCCGGGCTGAGTAGCCCGAGCGCTCCCTGCGTCCTTGCCTGGCTTGGTGCTAGCGACCCAGGCATCCATCAATGTCACCGGGAGAGCCACTAATGGCCCGCGACCGCTCTCCGAAGTGCAAGCAGTGCCGCCGCGAGGGCATGAAGCTCTTCCTGAAGGGCGAGCGCTGCCTGACCGAGAAGTGCGCGATCGAGCGCCGCAGCTATCCGCCGGGCGAGCACGGCCGCGGGCGGATCAAGCAGTCCGAGTACCTGCTTCAGCTGCGCGAGAAGCAGAAGGCGCGCCGGTTCTACGGCCTGCTCGAAAAGCAGTTCCGCACCTACTACGCCAAGGCCGCGAAGGGCTCCGGGATCACGGGCGAGGAGCTCCTGCGCATGCTCGAGACGCGGCTCGACAACGTCGTCTACCGGCTGGGCTTCGCCGCTTCTCGCGCGCAGGCCCGCCAGTTCGTCCGGCACGGCCATTTCCACGTCAACGGCCGCCGCGTGAACATCCCCAGCTACCAGGTTCGCCCGGACACCATCATCACGATGGCGCCCGGCAGCTCGGCCGAGCAGGTGATCCGCGACGCGACCGACCTCACCGCGTCCGTCGCGCCCTGGCTCCAGGCGGACCACGAAGCACTCACGGGGAAGATCCTCAAGCTTCCCGAGCGATCGGAGATCGACACTCCGGTCCAGGAATCACTGATCGTCGAGCTCTACTCGAAATAGTGACTCTCCTGGCAACATACGGCGGCGCCTGGCCCGCGATCACGCGGCGCCAGAGCCCACCCTCGCCCTTGCCAAGGCTGCAAGCATGAAACGGTCACGCCAGCAAAGCTGCCGTGACCTCCTAGAGGCATCGCAAGCGATGCCTTGCGCGGACGAGTGCGGCCTCTGGCTTGGTGCTCGCGACCCAGGAGCTCGGCAGCATCACTGGAAGGGGCACTGATGCGCCACCACCGCAAAGGCAAGAAGCTCGGCCGTGACTCTGCGCACCGCAAGGCGCTCTACTCGAACCTCGCGGGCGCGCTGATCGAGCACGGTCGGATCAAGACGACCATCGCCAAGGCGAAGGCCGTCAAGCCGATCGCGGAGAAGATGATCACCCTCGGCCGGCGGGGTGATCTCGCCGCGCGGCGCCAGGCGCTTGCGTACCTGCGCTCGAACGACGTCGTGACGATGCTCTTCTCTGACGTGGCGCCGCGCTTCAGCGACCAGGCCGGCGGCTATTCGCGGATCGTCAAACTCGGCCCGCGCTTCGGTGACTCGGCCGAGATGGTCTATCTCGAGCTGGTCGACTACGTGCCGCCGGCTCCGCGCGCAAGGGTGCCCCGCGAGCGCGAGCCCGACGAGATCGAGGCCGAGTCGGGCGCTCCGGGCGTCACGAGCTAGCTCTTCTCGGCGAGATAGCCTCCGCGCGTGCCGAGGCTCCGGCTCACGCTCGAATACGACGGGACGAGGTTTCGCGGCTGGGCGACCCAGCCGAACCTCCGTACGGTCGAAGGCGTCGTCCGCGACGCGCTGGGCTGGGCATACGAGTCCTGGGAGAGGCTCACGGTGGCCGGCCGCACCGACACCGGCGTTCATGCTCTCGGCCAGGTGGCGAGCGTCGACGTCGAGGGCGGCCCACCGATCGAGCGCGCGGCCGAGGCGCTCAACACTGCGCTGCCGGACGACGTCTCGGTGAAGGAGGCCGAGGAGGTCGGCCCGGACTTCCACGCCCGCCATTCGGCCACGGCGCGGAGCTATCGGTACCGGATCTGGCGGCGCCGAACACCGTCGCCGTTCGAGCTGTACCGGAGCTACTGGTTCCCGCACCCGTTCGACGACGACGCGCTGGGGGACTGCGCCGATCTCTTGATCGGAGAGCACGACTTCCGCGCGTTCACGCCGAACGTGACCCAGCACAAGAGCTTCACGCGCGAGGTTCGCGAGGCCGCGTGGTTCGAGCGCGGAGACGCCCTGGAGCTAGAGATCACGGCCAACGGGTTCCTGCGGCACATGGTGCGAACGCTGGTCGGCACGATGCTCGAGCGCTCGCCCCAGGAGCTGGCGCGCCTACTGCAAGGCGCGTCGCGGGAGGAAGGCGGTACCACGGCGCCCGCGCACGGCCTCTACCTGGAAAGGGTCGAGTACTAGAAGCGGTATGAGTGCTGCTTGCTGAGGAAGAAGCCGTGGCGGCTCTTGTTCCTGCAGGTGAGGCCGCTCGTCCGCGACGTGCAGGAGAAACCACCGAGCCTGCGCCAGGCCCGGCCGTACGGCAAGGTCGTCTGCGGCGGGACGTTGATCGCACCGCTCGTGCAGACGACCGTCGCCCGGCCGGTCTCTCCGATGTGGAAGCCGGCGCCCCATTCGAACTCGCAGCTCTTCGGCTTCGGTGGAAGAGGCTTGATGCCCCCGTCGACGTCGCACCGGAGCCCGAGTGGGGGGAGGTACTCGTACTCGCACGCGATGTGCCCCGACGGCGTGCGGATGCGCGTTGCCCTCGGCGACCCGTCGTAGCGGTAGGAGCGTGCGCGGCTGAGCCAGAACCCGTGTGACGTCGGGTTCCCGCAGTAGAGGCCGGTTCGCAGCGAGGTGCACGTGAAGGAGCCGCGCGACCACGACGTGTCGTAGCGCAGGACGCGCGCACCTGGGCTGAAAACGGAGTCACCTGCGCAGACGGTCCGCGCAGGGCCACGAGGAGCGACCTGGTAGCCGAACGTCCAGTCGTTCATGCAGCCCTTCGGCTTGGGTGGAGGTGGCTTCAACCCCGTGCGGATGTCGCAGCGGAGGTTCTGCGGCGAGCTCGAGTAGGCGCAGCCGATGTTGTGGGACGGCGTCTGGAAGAACTCGAACGAGGTCGTTCTCGCGCTCGCGGTGAGCGGGAGCGCAAGGGCGAGAAGGAGCGCGAAGCGCGCCACAATCCGATCGTACGCCCCCGCTAGCATCACCACAAGATGGCCACGAAAGCCACCCAGGCCCGGGTCGACGACCTCCGGAAGCAACTCGAGTACCACCTGTACCGCTACCACGTGCTCGACGAGCCGGAGATCTCGGACGCCGAGTATGACCAGATCTACGACCAGCTGAAGGCACTCGAGGAGGAACATCCCGAGTTGATCACTCCCGACTCGCCGACGCAGCGAGTCGGTGCTCCCGCGAGCGGGCGCTTCCAGAAGGTGCAGCACCTCACCCCGATGGGCTCGCTCGAAAAGGTGACAACGGACGAGGCGCTCGAGAAGTGGGCTGAAGACGTGCGGAAGCGGCTCGCCACCGACGAGCCCGTCGCCTACGTGACCGAGCCGAAGATCGACGGCCTCGCGATCAACCTCACGTACGAGGACGGGTTGCTAACGCGCGGCGCGACGCGCGGCGACGGTGTTCAAGGCGAGGACGTGACGGTCAACCTGCGCACGATCCCATCGGTGCCGCTCAAGATGCGCGGCAATGGTTTGCCGGCGGTTGCGGAGGTGCGCGGCGAGGTCTACATGCCACTCTCCGGCTTCAGTGAGCTGAACGCCCGGGTCGCGGAGCTCGGCCAGAAACTCGCACCGAACCCAAGGAACGCCGCAGCAGGATCGCTGCGCCAGAAGGACTCTTCGATCACTGCCTCGCGGCCGCTCGCGGTCTGGATGTACGGGCTCGGCGCCGCAGAGGGTGTAGAGCTGGGCACGCACTGGGAGACGCTCGAGTGGCTGCGGGACCACGGCTTCCGCACGAACCCTTTCTCGGAACGCCACGAGTCGATCGAGGCGGTCGCCGAGGTCTGCCGGCTCTGGGAGACGAAGCGCCTCGACCTCGACTACGAGATCGACGGCTTCGTGATCAAGGTCGACTCGTTCGACCAGCAGCGCCGGCTGAGTGATCTCCACGGCAGACCGCGCTGGGCTCGCGCGTACAAGTGGGCTCCGATGACGGCGGAGACGAAGCTGAACGGGATCCACATCCGCGTCGGCCGGACCGGCGCACTCAATCCGTGGGCCGCGCTCGAGCCCGTCGAGGTCGGCGGAGTGACCGTCTCGACCGCGACGCTCCACAACGAGGAGGACATCAACCGTAAGGACATCCGCGAGGGCGACAACGTGATCGTCCAGCGCGCGGGCGATGTGATCCCCCAGGTCGTCGGCCCGGTGCTCCCCCACAAGCGCGGGACGAAGCCGTTCAAGATGCCCGAAAAATGCCCTCTGTGCGGGGCAAAGATCGTCAAGCCCGAGGGTGAGGCGATGCATCGCTGCCCGAACCCGAAATGCGAGTCGCGCGGCCTCGAGACGCTCATCAACTGGGTCTGGGACATCGACGGTGTCGGCGAGCAAGCGATCCGCAGGCTGTGGCGAGAGGGAATTGTCACGTCGATGCCCGACCTCTACCGGCTGACGAGAGAGCAGCTGATGGAGCTCGACGGCTACGGCGAGATCTCTGCGGGCAACGCCGTCGCGTCGATCGAGGAGTCGAAGAAGAATTTCAAGCTGCACAGAATCCTGGCGGGCCTGAATATCCCGCAGACCGGATGGGTTACGGCTCGAAACCTCGCAGCGCACTTCCGCTTGATCGACGGGCTCATGAAGGCGACCCAGGAGGAGATCCAGGAGGTGGAGGGGATTGGGCCTGACCGGGCCGAGGCGATCGCCGAATGGTTCTCCGACGAAGAGAACCGGAAGCTCGTCGAGGAGCTCCGCGAGCTCGGTCTCAATTTCGAGGCGCGCGAGGAGCTGAAGCCGATCGAAGGCTCGCTGTCAGGCCAGACCTACGTCATCACCGGAACGCTCGAGTCGTTCACGCGCGAAGAAGCAGCCGCAGCCCTCGAGGCGAAGGGCGCCAAGGTGGCGAACTCGGTTTCGAAGAAGACCGCCGGGGTCATCGTCGGCGAGGAGCCTGGCTCGAAGTTGCAGAAGGCGCAGCAGGCCGGAGTGCCGATCCTCGACGAGAAGGCGCTGAAGTCTCTACTGGGAAGCTAGGACCGCGGCGAAGCGGTCCTGGGCCTTGCGCGCCCAGAACGTCGCGATGGGCGAGCCGTTCTGGATCACCGAGAACGCGTACCGGCGCTCGGCGTAGCCGGAGAGGGCAGACGCCTCGTTCAGGGTGCCGGTCTTGGCTCTGACCCGCCCGGCGGCCGCCGTGCCGCGCATGCGGCCGTCCAGCGTCCCGCTGCGACCCGCGACCGGGAGCGCGGAGAGCAGGATCTCGCGCAGGTCCTGGTCGAGCCAGCTCGCCCGCAGCATCGACACGACTGCGTTCGCGGTCAACCGGTCGAGGCGGGAGAGCCCGGAGCCGTCGGCGATGCGCACCCCGGCGAGCGGGATCTCCTGCTCGGTCAGGAGCTGCCGGATGGCTGCGGCTCCAGTCGCGGTCGTGCCCTGGTTCGAGTAGCCGGCTCCGAGTTGCTTCAACAGAAGCTCCGCGGTGAAGTTGTCGCTCTCGTGGTCCATGAAGGTGAGGATCTGCTCGAGCGGAACCGACTCGATCGAGGCCAGCGGAACCGCCTCTGGATCGGCCTCGCGAGTCATGGCCCGTCCGGCGACCGTGATGCCGACGCGAAGGAGTGCGGCACGAAACGACAGCGCTGCGGCAAGGGCCGGGTTGCGCGTGATGTGGCCCTGGTAGCGCGCGCGGTCGACCGTCAGTGCTGAGAGCGGGGGCGACTCGTTGATGAAGAACCACGGCTTCCAGCCCGGCCCGATGCGCTTTGCGTCGAAAAAGGACTCGTCGCCGACGATCTGGCCGCCGATCCGCCGGATGCCCTGGTCGTAGAGCTGCGAGGCAAGCTGCAGCAGATCGAGCGTCGAAAGGGTCGGGTCGCCGTAGCCCTTGAGGACGATGTCGCCTCGCCAGACCGAGCCGTCGAGCTCGCCCTCTCCGAGGACGTCGGTATCGAATCGGAAGCTCGGCCCGAGCGCGAGCAGACACGCATAGGTCACAGCGAGCTTCTGGTTTGAAGCTGGGATCAGCGGCAGGCTCAGGTTCTGGGCATATATCTGCTTGCCGGTGACGAGGTCGACCGCGAGCGCAGCCGAGCGGGACTTGGCTACGTGAGGAACCGCGAGCGCGCGTGAGAGCCGGCGGGCGAGCGGCGTCTGCTCGGCGGCCGCGGCAGGAGGAGCGAGGAACGCGGCAGCGAGGAAGACGGCGAGCAGGCGGCGAGGCATCCGGGCATTGTCTGGACCAGAGTCGGACACCGTCAAGTTAGGAGTAGGTCCCCCGACCGCAAAGATGGGCCGAGCGGCCCATAGCTCTCCGACCGCCGGCCTGCCCATAATCACCGAGCGTGGCCAACAACCTCGAATTTCTGTTCGAGCGCATTCGCGCTCTGCTCGATGCGGCCGACGGGGGCGCTCGCCTCCCGCGCAACGAGGTCGAGCCGACTCTGACGGACGGGTACGCATACGCGCTCGAGCTGGATGCGGAATGCCTTCGGCTCGAGCATCGGATCGACAGGCTGACGCGAGAGGTCGCAGACGGCCACGACGTGCCCGCAGGGAAGCTCTCGGGCCTGCTCCGCCGCCTGCACGAGACCGAGCAGCAGAGCGCTGACCTCCGCGCCATGCTCGCGCCGCTGCGCGAGCTCGTCGCAAGAGCCGCCTAGCAGTCGAAGCGGCAGGATCTATTACTTAGTCACCCGTGCGGGAACGGGAGTCGGTCAGGAGTACGCGCCGTTTCCCAAGCCCTCAGCTAAATGATGCCGCTTCGAACGGCATACACGGCGGCCTGGATGCGGTTCTCGATCTGCAGCTTCATGAGGATGTTCGAGATGTGATTCTTGACGGTCTTCGGGCTGATGTGCAGCGCCTCGGCGATCTGCGAATTGTCCTTCCCGTTCGCGATCAGGCGCAGCACCTCGAGCTCGCGCTCGGAGAGCTCGGCCCGGATCGTCTGGGCACCCTGGTCGAGCGTGACGGCGCGCATGCGCTGCAGGACCTTCGCCGCTATCGGCGGTGAGATCAGCGACTCGCCGACCGCTGCCGCCTTGATTCCGCGGATCAGGTCCTGGATGGACGAGTCCTTGACGAGGTACCCGCAGGCGCCGGCAACGATCGCGTCCATCACGTCTTCGTCCTGGTCCGAGATCGTCAGGACGACCACGCGGGTCAGAGGCGCGAAGGACGTGATCTCCCGGGTTGCCTCGACGCCGCTCATGCCTGGCATGTTCAGGTCCATGACGACGATCTCGGGCGCGACCTCGCGCACGATCCGGATCGCGTCCAGTCCGTTCGCCGCTTCGCCGACGATCTGCAGGCCCTGCTCCTCGAGCAGGTTGCGAAGCCCAGTCCGGAAAAGATCGTGGTCGTCTACGAGCAGGACGTGGAGGTCGTCGTTCTCTTCCCTGGCCTTGTCCTTGGCCTTCTGGCTCACCCGCTTGCCCCCGGTCTGCGCGTTAGTGGAGGGTGATCGTGACGGTTCTCGTTCCCCAGGCGAGTGCCTCGGCGCGGGTCGGGAACCAGAGGTCGATTCGGCCCCCCTTGACGGCCCCGCCCGTGTCGGCCGCGATGCCTTCGCCGTAGCCCGGCACGGTCATACGCGTCCCGAGTGGGATGACGCTCGGGTCGACGGCGACAATTCCATATCCGACCGCCACGCCTGTCGCGGTCGTGCCGGTGAGCGAATAGCCGGTTGCCGTCACCGTGATGCTGCCGCGCCCCTGTCGAACGGGAGAGGTCGTCGTCGCGCTCCCGCCCGGGGTCGCGCTCACCTGGCCCGCCCGTGACTCGAGGGCCGAAATCGTCCTCACGTTCGAGTTGCGCTTTTGCGTGAGCGAGACGACCATGGCGGCGCGCTCGCGGCGGGCAACCTCGAGGGCTGCGACGCTCGCTGCGGTCGCCTCCTCGGTCTGTCGCGCCTGGGCCTCCTCCGCGGCGAGGCGGCCTGTGGCCCGCACTAGCCTGGCGCGGGCGGCCTTCGCTTGCTCGATGACCCGGCGGTCCAGACCTGCAATGCGGTGGAGATTCTCGACTCCGCTGATCGCATCTTCGATCGACTTGGCTCCGACGAGCACGGCCATCGGGTCGGTGTCTCCCTGCTCGTAGAGCACACGAAGGCGCTCGGCAAGGCGCTGCTGAGAGACGGCGAGCGTCCGCCGCGCGAGCCGAAGGCTGTTCGCTGCTTCGGCGCGCTGCCCGGCGATCGTCTGCGTCCTCGCGCGGAGCCGGACAAGAGCGGCCTGGGTCTGCTCGAGCCGTGTGCTGAGCGAGATCGAGCTGAGCCAGGCTGATTGGGCCTGCGCCCTTAACGACCCGTTCTGGGCCCTTAGCGTCTGAGCGCGCTCGCGAAGCCTCGACGGTGAGTCGGCGCCACTTACAACTGGAAACTGCAAAGCGGCGAGTGCGGCGACGCAGATAGCGGCGAGCCCAGCCCGAAGGGCGGTACCTGGCTCTCCCACAGGACGGAACCTACCATAGCCGCGGCGAAAGTTTGTGCGCCCTCGCACCAGGTTCGATTTCGGTGCGTAGGCGGTTTGCGGTCGTCCGCTGCCGTTGTTAAGGTCCCCAACTCGTGACGTACCGGCCCCCTTCCGGTGCGCCCGTCGTGGCCGGGGTACACGCTTCGTCCGGCATTTTCAGGCGGCAGGCGTGGCTGTTCTTGCTCTGTTTCGCGGTGGCGCTCGCAGTCGCCCCGAGTGCGTTGGCCACCCCTGGCACCGTCTCTGCGAAGCAGGCACAGGCACAGGCAGTGCTTGGACAGATCCAGGGGCTCGACGCCAATCTCGAGCGCGCGATCGAGGCGTACAACCTCGCCAACCAGAAGCTCGCCGGGATCGAGAGCGATCTCCGTGAGAACAAGGTCGAGCTTCGCCTTGCGCGGTCGAACCTCCGTCATGCCCAAGCGACGCTTTCGGCACACCTCGTCGCGATGTACACCTCCCAGGGTGAGAACACAGGTCTCGAGGTTCTGCTCGGCGCGAGCTCGCTCGACGATCTCATGGCGCGGATCGACACGGTCAACCGCGTGTCGGATCAGGGCACCGAGGTCCTGAAGCAGGTCAAGGTCTTTCGCGCTGCGGTGCGCACCCGCCAGGCGCGCCTGCAGAACGCACACGTCGAGCAGGCGAGGCTCGTTGCCGAGCGCTCGGCTCAGAAGGCGTCGATCGAAGGACAGCTCTCGCAGCGCAAGCAGCTTCTCTCGTCGATCAAGAGCGAGATCGGCCGGATCCAGGCGGCAGAGCGCGCGCAGCAGGCCCAGCTCGCGGCGGAAGCACGTGCGCGCCTTTCGACGAACGGGGCCGCGGTGCTCGACGCGAGCGCCGGTGCGATCTCGACGCCGAACGCGCCGATTTACGCCCCGCCGCCCGGGAAATACGGCGGTGTCGTCGGGATTGCGATGCGATATCTCGGGACGCCGTACGTCTGGGGAGGCGCGAGCCCGGCCGGCTTCGACTGCTCCGGGTTCGTCATGTACGTCTTCGCCCAGGTCGGCGTCTCGCTCCCGCACAACGCGGCCGCCCAGTACGGGTACGGCATGCCTGTCTCGATGGGTCAACTCCAGCCCGGCGACCTCGTCTTCTTCAACGGGCTCGGTCACGACGGGATCTACATTGGCGGCGGCCAGTTCATCCACTCGCCGCACACGGGCGACGTCGTCAAGATCTCGAGCCTGACCGGCTGGTACTCGTCCACGTTCGTAGGGGCGCGCCGTCTCTAACGCGCTCCTGCTCGGCGTCTTCTGGTGGTTCTCTGTAGCCCCCTGAGAGGGCGAGCTAGTCGGCGTAGAGCTTCTCGATCTGCGGCGCGAAGTGCTCTTCGACGACCCGGCGCTTCAGTTTCAGCGTCGGCGTGATCTCGTTCGCATCGGCCGAGAAGTCGCGCGGGAGAATCTCGATGCCGCGAACCTGCTCGAAGCGCGCGAAGTTCTCGTTGACATGCCCGACGGCCTCCTCGAGGAGCTTGCGAACCTCTGCTCGCTGGGAGAGGTCGCTGAGACCTCCTTCCAGCCCATGCTCGGCCGCCCACTTGCCGAGCTCCTCCTCGTCGAGCGTGATCAACGCGACGAGGTGCGGGCGGCGGTCCCCGACGACGAGCGCCTGCGAGACCCAGGGGATCCCCTTCAGGCTGTTCTCGATGTTCTGCGGCGAGACGTTCTTGCCGCCGGCGGTGACGATGATGTCCTTCTTGCGGTCGGTGACCGTCAGGAAGCCGTCCGCGTCGATCTCGCCGACGTCGCCGGTGTGCAGCCAGCCGTCGCCGGGCAGCACCGCACTCGTCGCCTCGGCGTCGTTGTAGTAGCCGGCGAAGACGGTTGGCCCGCGAACGAGGATCTCGCCGTCCGGGGCGGTCGTCACCTCGATGCCCGGAATGGCGGGCCCGACCGTGCCGAACTTGAAGCCGTTGGGCCGGTTGACGTTCGATGCCGTCGTCCCCTCCGTCTGGCCGTAGCCCTCGAGGACGAGGATGTCGAGGGCGTGGAAGAACTCCGCGATCTCCTTGGCCAGTGGCGCCCCGCCTGAGATCGCCGCTCGCAGCCGTCCGCCGAGCCGCTCCTTGACCTTCGAGTAGACGAGCCGGTCGGCGACCCGATGCTGGGCTGCGAGCCCACGTCGAATCGGCCGCCCTTGTTGCTGGAGCTCGCTCGCCCGCCGGCCCACGCGAAGCGACCAGTCGATCAGCCGTCGCTTGCCGCCGGTTGCCGCAGCGAAGTTCGCGGAGACCGCGGTGTGGACCTTCTCGAGCACACGCGGCACGGTGGGCAGGATCGTCGGTTGAACCACCGGCATGATCTCGCCGATTCGCCGTGGATCGGGGCAGAACGCGACCGTGTAGCCGACGTGCGCGCCGAGGAGGTGCATGAGTCGCCCGAAGTTGTGAGCGAGCGGCAGGTAGAGGAGCATCACGTCGGTGGGGAGGAAGAAGTCCTCGACGCGGTCGATCGTCTTGACCATCTCGTAGTAGTTGCGGTTCAGGATCATGCAGGCCTTCGGCGGCCCGGTCGTGCCCGACGTGTAGATGAACGTGAAGAGGTCGTCGTCGCCGATCTCGGCGCGTGCGCGATCGAGTGCACCAGGGTTGCGTGCCACGTGCTCTCGCCCGAGCGCCCGCAGCTCGGGGAGCGCGTCCATTGTGTACACGTGCTTGGGCCGCGCGGCCGCGATCTTCGCGAGGTCCTCCGCGCTCTCCACCAGGCAGCCGACGGCGTTCGAGTGCTCGAGGATGTAGCACGACTCGGCCGGCGTGCTCGAGGGGTAGATCGGGGCCGCCACTGCTCCGATCTGCGCGAGCGCGAAGTCGAACAGCGACCACTCGAGCCTCGTGTGGGCGAGGATGCCGAAGGCGTCGCCTTTGCCGATGCCGAGAGCCAGGAGACCATGGGCGAGCTCTTCGACCGTCTCGGCCGCCTCGGCCCACGAGACCTCGCGCCAGCCGCTCGCTTCCTCGACGAGATAGGCCGGCCTCGTCCGCTCTTCGGCGAGCGCGTCCTGCCAGAGCGACCAGATTGTGCGCACCCGAGGATTATGGGAGGAAAAGGCGGGTCCAAGTACAATTCGTTCTCCCCGTGCGCACGATCTGGAACGGCTCAATCAGCTTCGGCCTGGTCAATATCCCGGTCGGGCTGGCGCTTGCGACCAAGCCGTCGGCTCGTCAGTCGGACGTCTCCTTCCGCCAACTGCACCGCGAGTGCATGACTCCGATCAAGCAAAAGCGCTGGTGCACCGTGCACGACCGCGAGGTCGAGCGCGACGAGATCGTGAAGGGCTGGGAGGTCGCGAAAGGCGAGTTCGTCCTCGTCGAGGACGCCGACCTCGAGGCGATCATGCAGATCGACGATTCGAAGGCGATCGAGATCACGCGCTTTGTCGACGCCGCCGATGTCGACCCCGTCTACTTCGACCGGACGTACTACCTCGCGCCGGCGAGTGAGGCCGCTGCACGGCGGCCCTACGTGCTGCTGCTGCGGGCGATGCAGGAGACCGGCAAGGCTGCGCTAGGCCATTTCGTGCGCCAGGGCGCCGAGCATCTGTGCCTGATCCGCCCGAAGGGCGAGTCGCTCGCCCTCGAGACGATGTTCCTGGCCGAGGACGTGAACTCCCAGGCCGAGATCGAGGAGTCCGTCGGCGAGAGTGAGGTCAAGAAGCCGGAACTCGAGCTGGCGCGCCAGGTGATCGACAGCCTCGTCGGCGAGTTCGATCCGAAGGAGCTGAGGAGCGAGTACCGGCAGAACCTGCGCCAGATGCTCGAGGCGAAGCTCACCGACGGTGAGGTAGTTGCGAGGCCCGAGCCGGTGCCCGAGACGCCCGTCGTCGACCTCATGGAGGCGCTCAAGCGGAGCGTCGAGGAGGTCAAGGGCGGCAAGGCGGGGGGCAGGGCGAAGGCCGCCTCGAAGAGTGGTTCCAGAAAACGCGTAGCGGCGCGCAAGAGCGCCTGACGAACCGCTCCTAGCTAGGAGGCGAGCGCCTCCGGGGGCCGCGCACTCAGCGCCTGGAGCTGCGCCTGGAAGAGGGTCTTGTCGATCTTGCCTTGGTAGATCGGCACGCCTTCCTGCATGCAGACGCGGATCACCTCCTGGCGATCGATCCCAATCTCTTTCGAGAGCTCTTCCGGCGTCAGGTGATTCGGCATTCCGCTCCTCCTTCTAGGGCGCAAAAAAGCCCGACGGCTCGGAGGCACGATCGGGCTGGGTTACCGGCTTGTATGTCACGCGGGACTCAGACATCCCGCGCTTGAAGAACAACCATTGACTCGAAGTTTAGCCGGGCCCGAGGACGTGCGCAACGGACTGTGTTCGAACGGACTGTGTTCGCTTAGACCGGGTTCGGGAGGTCGATGAACTGCCAGTCGAGCTTGAACTCGTCGGCGAGCTTCCGCGCGAGCGCCTGGATTCCGATCCGCTCTGTCGCGTAATGGCCTCCCGCCACGAAATGGATCCCGAGCTCTCGTGCTGTGTGCAGCGTCGACTCCTCGACCTCACCGGTAAGGAACAGGTCATAACCCTCGCGTGCGGCATCGGCGAGATACCGCCCCGCGCCGCCCGTGGCGATCGCCGCACGCTCGATCCGATCGGGCCCGTGTGCGAAGACCAGCGGCTCGGCGCCGAGGGCCACGCGCACCCGCGTTGCAAACTCCTCCACGCTCGCCGGCTCGGCCAGCGGGCCGCCGAAACCGATCGAGGCGAACCGATCCGCGGGCGTGACGCCGAGCTCGCGGGCGAGCAGCGCGTTGTTGCCGACCTCCGGATGCGCATCCAGGGCAAGGTGGTACGCGGCAAGCGTGATCTCCGGGTCGAGCAGTGCCTTCAAGCGCCGGCGGAAGGCGTCGTCGATGACACGTGGATCGCGGTCCCAGAGCAGCCCGTGATGGACGAGCACGAGCTGCGCTCGCGCCTGTGCGGCCCGCTCGAAGAGCTCGAGCGATGCCGAGACGCCGCACACGATCCGCTCCACCTCGTGCGCGCCCGCGATCTGCATCCCCATCGGCCCGTAGTCCGGGTAGGCGTCGAGCTCGAGCAGCTCGTCGGCGAATGCAAGGATCTCGTCACGGTCGGCCAAGAGGCCGCGATTCTAGGCCCGTGCGGTTTCGAACGGAACGTCCGCTGCCGAATCCTCCTTCCCCGAAGGCGGAGACAGGAACTGCACTCTGTTCGCGACCACCTCGATCGCGCTCCGCTTGTTTCCGTCCGAGTCCTCCCACGAGCTGCTGCGCAGCCGGCCGTCAAGCGCGACCCGCTTGCCCTTCGTCAGGTAGCGGGCGCAGGTCTCCGCTTGCTTGTTCCAAGTCGAGATGCGGATGAAGTCGGCCTCGTCCTTGCCCGGACGGTCGACCGCCAACAGGAAGCTGGCGACCTGCCGGTCCTCACCGATGTCCTTGAGCTCGACATCGGTCGCGAGATTTCCGATCAGCGTGACGACGTTCAACGCGTTCCTCCCTCTGTTGACTGAGGAGGCAACGCTAACGGAGGAAATGTGACGGCACGGTGTCGGATTCGTGCCTAAATCGGGGTGCCCAGATTTGAACTGGGGACCTCTCCGACCCGAACGGAGCGCGCTACCAGGCTGCGCCACACCCCGAGAACTGTCACAGGTTAGCGGTGTCTGCCGAGGCATGGAAGTCGGCGGGCGGAGCCGGGCTTGGCCCGGCGGGAGCCCACGTGGCTCTGAGGCTCTGCGATCTGAAAGGAGGGGGCCAACGGGGGAACCCTGGGTTCACCCGTTTCTCTCTCCGACCCGAACGGAGCGCGCTACCAGGCTGCGCCACACCCCGAGAACGCACACAGGTTAGCGGCGTCAACGGGCAAGTGGGGAGTCGGCGAGTGGAAGCCCTGCGTGGACTAACCTCAGCCCGCTTCGGTCGTCGCAAGCAGTACATGAGGCTCGCCTCCGGGCTCGTGATCGTGACCGCCGTGCTGGCGCTGCTCGGCTGCGGTGGCAAGAGCAGCTTCCCGGACAAGCCGACCGCGGTCGGGCCGATCGGCCAGGGGGCGGCGGGCGTCTGGCTCTTCCGGCCGGCGGGCAAGCCGAAAGACCTCGTCGTCTACTTCCACGGCCAGGGCGGAGCCCAGGAGGCCACGCCCGTGAACCACCGACCGTGGATCGACCATCTCGTCGCGCGGGGAAGCGTGGTCGTGTACCCGAGGTGGGAGCTGACCTACGAGAGCGATCCGATGCAGTTCGTCGTCTCGGGCGTCCGAGCGGCGATGAAGCACGTCGACGCCGGGGGTCTCCCCGTGCTTGCGATCGGCTACTCCCGCGGCGGCGCTCTCGCGGTGGAGTACGGAGCGGTCGCGGCGAGCAACGGGCTCCCGGTGCCCGACAGGATCATGAGCGTCTTCCCGGCCTCTGTGGGCAACGAGCAGAACCTGATCGACCTCACCCCGCTCGACCACTCGACGAGGCTGCTGATCCTGATGGGGCAAGAGGACGCGATCGTCGGACGGGCGGGCGCGCGAGTCCTGCTCCGCCGCCTCAAGCTCGGCGGGTTCCCGGCGCAGAACATCAAGCTCGACTTCGTCAGCTCGCATGCCGGCTTCACCGCCGACCACTTCGCACCGCTCCAGACCTCACGTTCGGCGCAGGCCGCGTTCTGGCGGCCGGCCGACCTGTTGCTGGCCGGCCTCGCCGGCTAGAGCCCGGATCTCGCGCGCTATCCTGAGGCCGTGGCCGACCGAATTCGCGTCGCCTGCGTCCAGTTGACGAGCGGGCGGGACAAGGCGGCAAACCTCGAGAAGACGGAGAAGCTCGTTGCTCGAGCCGCGTCCACGGGCGCCGACGTCGTCGCCCTCCCCGAGAAGTGGAACGCGATCGGAGCGCCTGCTGTTCTTCATGAGACTGCCGAGACGATCGAGGAGGGCGAGTCCGTCGCTGCGATGCGCGGCTGGGCGAAGGCGCACGGGATCACGCTTGTCGGCGGCTCGATCACCGAGCGCCGCGAGGGGCGCGAGAAGCTCTCGAACACCTGCCTCGTCTTCGATCCGCAGGGCGAGCTCGTCGCCACCTATCGCAAGATCCACCTCTTCGACGTCGAGGTCGGGGGCCTGACCTACCGCGAGTCCGAGGCGGAGGAGCACGGCGAGGAGCCGGTCGTCACCGAGGTCGAGGGCTGGCCGGTCGGGCTGACGATCTGCTACGACCTTCGCTTCCCCGAGCTCTACCGGGTCCTCGCGCTGGAGGGGGCGCTGCTAGCGACCGTTCCGGCCCATTTCACGCTGTACACGGGCAAGGACCACTGGCAGTTGCTGCTGCGCGCACGTGCCGTCGAGAACGGTTTCTACGTCGCTGCGCCGGCGCAGGTGGGGGAGACGGGCATCGGACGCCCGAGCTACGGCCGTTCGCTGATCGTCGATCCCTGGGGCACGGTGCTCGCGCAGGCGCCCGACGAGGAGACGGTGATCTCCGCCGAGCACGCCCGTGCCTGGCATGAAGAAGTGCGCCGCCGCCTGCCGTCGCTTTCGCAGCGCCGACCCGAGGCGTACCGCTGGCCGGCTCCGGCCTAGACCGCGCCTGGCAGGATCGTCT
>JBGOSR010000031.1:0-15999 GCA_041476065.1 Gaiellaceae bacterium | reverse complement strand
GGGAGGCTAAGCGGCGTCTTCGGCGCCGGTAGCGTCGCCGTCGTCGCGGCCGAGCTGCTTGCTCCACCACTCTGACTCCCGACGCTGCAAGGCGCCCTGCGCCTGGGCGACGTATGCGGCCAGCTGCGTCTCCTTGCTGCCGAGCTTCTCCTCGAGCTCGGCGAGGGCCGCTTCGCGGTTCTCGAGCTTCTCGAGGCGAATCTCGTAGTCCGTGTCGTAGCGCGCCTCGCGTCGTTCGAGCTCTTCTTCGCGATCGTCGATCTCACGGACGCGCTCGCGGAGATTCGCCTCAGTCTGGGCGATCCGCTTCTCGCGGCGGTCGACACGCTCGCGTGCCGTCTCGGAGAGATCGGCCTCCTCGGCGATCGCCGACTCGCGGTCGGCGAGCCCCTTCTCGCGCGCCTCGAGCTGCGCCGTCCACTCGTCGAGGTCGCGTCCGCGGACGCTGTCGTTCTCGCTTCGCTTGAGCTCGGAGTCGCGGCGGTTGAGCTCTGCCTCCCGGGCGATGAGCTCCTCCTCCCGGCCCTCGATCTCGGCGAGCCGCGACTGGATCTGCTGAACCTCGGCACCGGACGACGAGAGCTGGTGCTCGAGCTGCGCGGTCTCGGAGCGGATGCGTTCGTGGCGCTCGTGAACCTCGGCCTCGCGGCGCTTCAGCGCTTCTCCCTCGGCTGCGACTCGTGCGCCTTCCTTGGCGAGGCGCTGCTCGGCTTCGGTGAGGCGCGACTCGCGCCCGCCGAGATCCTTCTCGCGGCGCTTGAGCTCGTTCTCGCGTGCTTTCCATTGGCCCTCGCGGGTCGCGAGATCGCGCTCGGTCTTGACGAGCTTCTCCTCACGCGCGGCGACTGCCGAGTTCCGCTGGGCGAGCTCCGAGGAGCTCCGGCCCGCGAGTCGCTCGGCCTCAGTCAGCTCGGCGTCGCGCGCCTGGAGCTCCTCCTGTAGCTCGGCGGCAGCAGATTGGGCTGCTGCAACTTCGTCTTGGAGCGCGGACACGCGCTGACGCTCGGAGTTGAGCGCCTTGCGCTCCTCGGCGAGCTTCTGCTCACGCTCGCGGATCTGGGTCTCCGTCGAAGAAAGCTTGGCGCTGCGCTCGTGAAGCTTCGTCTGCTCGCGGGAAACGTCGTATTCCTCCGAGAGCTTGCGCTCGTAGGCTTCCACCTGCTCGGCGAAGGCCGCGCGCAGCTCCACCTCCCGTTTCTGAGCCTCGGCGAGCTTCGACCTCAACTCTTCGACGAGGTCGGGGCTCGACTCGACGCCGTTCACCTGGTGGGGTGCCGACGTATACAGATCGACCCTGACGAGTGGTGTGTCGGCCGGCTGCCCGGCCGCCGCCGCCGCCGGCTCCTCGGGCTGATCGCCCCGGCGCTTCTGGAGCTGCGCCCTCAGGCCGGTCCCGAAACCGCGCTCGGTCGCCTCGCCCTCCTGCTCTTCCTGCTCGTCGACCTTCTTGTTCTCGTCACCGCTGGACATGGCTGACTCCTAGCCGAAGAGCTTCTGGACGTTGAGGATGGCCGGCCCGAGGATGACGAGGAACATGGCCGGGAAGATGAAGAGGACCGTGGGGAAGAGCATCTTGATCGGGGCCTTCATCGCTCGCTCCTCGGCGGCCGCCTGCCTGCGCAGCCGCGCGTCGGCGGCCTGCACGCGCAGGATGCGGCCCAGGGAGGTTCCGAGCTGGTCGGCCTGGATGATGGCCCGGGTGAAGGCGGAGAGCTCCTGGGCATCCACGCGCTCGGCGAGCCTCTTCAGCGCCTCGGGCCTGCTCTCGCCGATTCTCATCTCGGAGAGCGTCAGCCCGAACTCCTCTGCGAGCGGGCCGTCCATGTGCTCGTTCATCTTGGCGAGCGACGCGTCGAACCCCATGCCGGCTTCCACGCTGACGGCGAGGAGGTCGAGCGCGTCGGGGAGGTCGGCGCGGACGCGTTCCTTGCGGCCGCGGGCCTTGAGCGTCAGGTAGTAGTCCGGCGCGAGAAACCCGACCGCGCCGACGAACATCGCGCCCATCAGGAGGCCGCCGAAGCCGCGGCCCGCTCCGAGCAGCGAGCCGAAGAAGATCCCGAGCAGGGCCACGAAGCCCTTGATTGCGAGGAAGCTCGTCGGCGAGAGCGTCCGGCCCAGGCCGGCCGCGAGGATCCTCATCCCGACGGCGTCGGTCGTCGACCGGGGGTTCACCTTGAGTGCCCACTTGGCAAGCCAGTCGCCGATCGGGGCCACCACGCGCTCTCGGATCCCTTCCTGCGCCGTGCCCGTCGGGATCTCCATCCGGCCATAGGTGGCTGCGCGTCGAACCGAGAGGGAACGTTGCCGCGCGGGCAGCATGACGAGCTCTCCGACGAGGAAGGCGGCGCCGGCGAGGCAGAAGACGGCGAGTACGAGAAGGATTGTCAGGTCCATCGTTACCCCTTGAAAGAGACGATTTTCTTCAGGATCGCGGAGCCGAACGCCATCATCCCGAGGCCCGTGTAGATCAGCATGTGACCCGTGCTCGAGTGATAGAGCGGGTTCATGTAGGTCGGGTTGATGAACGTGATCGCGGCAGCGATGAAGAACGGCAGAGCGACGAGCACGTATGCGCCCGCGCGTCCCATCGCCGTGAGGCCCTTGACCTTGCGGACGAACTGCAGTCGCTGGCGAACGGTGTCGGCGACCATGTCGACCAGCCCCGCGAGGCTGCCGCCGACCTGTTGCTGGATCTTCACAGCGGTGATCACGAAGTCGAAGTTCTTCGAGCCGAGCCGCACCGACATGTCGGCGAGCGCGAGCTCGAGCGGCCGCCCGAGACGTGCCTCGGCGAGAACCCGCTGGAGCTCCTTGCTCGCAGGCGGGTTGCCCTCGTCGACGATCGTCTGCAGGCCCTGCTTGAAGCTGTGACCGGCCTTGAGCGCTGCGGCAAGCGTGATCAGGACGTCCGGGAGCTGGTCCTCGAACGCTTTCAGCCGACGGGTCGCCTTGAACCAGACGACTGCGACCGGGGCGGAGCCGAAGCCCGCGAGCACGGCTACGGTGATCAACCCGGACTGGCCGGTGAGCGTCGAGAAGGTTGCCCCCAGCAGCCCCAGGCCGACGATCAGGTAGACGAGCTCGACCGTGCGGAGGGGGAGATCGCTGCGTTCGAGCAAACGCTCGAGACGCGTCCAGAACTTCCAGTGCGCGAGGGCTCCTTCAGTAGCTTTGAAGAGGCCTGCGGCGGCGGCGAAGCGCTCCTTCTGCTCCTGCTTGCGCTTGCGCACCTCCGTGCTGGTGGCGAGGTGTGGCGCGATGCGCTTGCGCAGGCGGGAGCCCTTGACGGTGGTGAGCGCGAGCGACGACGCGAAGAGCACGATGAAGAACGAGACGATTGCCATCACCTGTGTTCCGAGAACGGTTCGGTAGAAGACCTCCGGGAGCAGGTGCGACGGCTTGGGATCGGCCGACCCGGGCCCGAGGCTCGCCGGCAACTGCAGGACGGTCGCCTTCGATTTGGAGCCACTCGAGAGGGCCTGGAGGGTAGCCTCGTCGCCCGGTCGCGCGGTCGTCAGGTAGTCGAGGCGCCAGGTGCGGCGAAGCTCAGACGCGATCGACGCGTACTCGGCGGAGAGCGTTGCGCTCGAGGAGGTGCCTCGGTACGCGCCGCCCGTCTCCGCCGCGAGCTGCTTCAGCGGCGCAGGGTTGAACTTCGGGCTCTCGATCGCGACGACGTAGACCGCCGCGCCCGCTCGGTTCGCGGCGGCGACCGCGTCGTGCAGCGAGGCGCTGCTTCGCGTTTCGTTCCCGTCCGTCACGACGATGATCACGCGGGCCGGCAGCGGCTCGGTGGCGAGCCTCGTCGCGGCGCTCACGAGCCCGTCGTACAGCGTCGTTCCCTGCATGGGGTCGACCTTGATCGAGCCGAGGACACCGGCGGCGTCGCCCGCGCTCGTCGAGAAGTCCGTGAGAAAGAGCGGGGAAGTGGCGAAGGTCGCGACCGCGACTCGGTCGGGGCCGGGCTTCGAGGCGATGAAGGAGCGTGCGGCCGCGATCGCATTCGCGAGCGGCCCGCCCTTCATCGACTGCGACCTGTCGATCGCGAGCACGACGGACTTCGCACGTCCGAGATTCTGGGCGCCTGCGAGCGGAACGCCGTGCCCGTTCTCGGCGAGCGAGGGAGCGCTCTTCGTCTGCTCGGAGGTGACGACGCTGACCCGGATCTGCGGGAACGAGCTGGTGTCGATCCCTTTCACGGTGACGCCTGCTTGGGCGGCGGGCGCAAGGAGCGTAAGCGCCCCGACCAGAACGAGGTACGGGGCTACACGTGGGCTCACGAGAACCCGCCGAAACTCGCCGAAGAGAGTGTCGACCGGTACACGCTCTCCTCTTCCTCGAAGAAGTTCGGCGGGAGAGAGACTCCGTGTGCGGCCATCTTGTCGAGGAACTGCGGCTTCAGGCCCGTGCACGAGAGCGGCGACAGGAGCCGGACCGACTGCCCGGAGGCGGCGCTCTCCTCGTCGGGGGGCTTTGCGCTGAAGATGTCCTGGAGGGTGATCACCTCGGACTCCATGCGCAGCACCTCGGTGATGTGCGAGACGCGGCGCGAGCCGTCGACGAGACGGGTGATCTGGACGAGCAGGTCGAACGCGCTCGCGGTCTGCTCGCGGATCGCCCTCAGCGGCAGGTCGACGCCGGCCGTGAGCACGAGCGTCTCCAACCTGGCGAGCGCGTCGCGGGGCGAGTTCGCGTGGATCGTGGTCAACGAGCCGTCGTGGCCCGTGTTCATCGCCTGGAGCATGTCCAGGGTCTCGGGCCCGCGGACCTCACCGACGATGATCCGGTCGGGGCGCATTCGCAGGGCGTTGCGGACGAGCTCTCGGATGCGGATCTCGCCCTGGCCCTCGATGTTCGGCGGACGCGACTCGAGCGTGATCACGTGGTCCTGCTGGAGCTGGAGCTCGGCGGCGTCTTCGATCGTGACGATGCGCTCGTCGCCCGGCACGAACGCCGACAGCGCGTTCAGGGTCGTCGTCTTCCCGGTACCGGTACCGCCGGAGATGAGCACGTTCAGCTTCCCGCGTGCGCATGCGGCGAGGAACTGAGCCGACTTCGGCGTCAGCGTGCCGAAGGTGATCAGGTCGTCCATCGTGTACGGGTCGCGTGAGAACTTCCGGATCGTGAGCGTCGGCCCGCGCAACGAGAGCGGCGGGATGATCGCGTTCACACGGCTTCCGTCGGGAAGGCGCGCGTCGACCATCGGCGACGCCTCGTCGATGCGGCGGCCAACCTGCGAGACGATCTTGTCGATGATCCGAAGCAGGTGGGCGTTGTCGGCGAAGGTCGTCGCGGATTGCTCGAGCTTGCCTTCGCGCTCGATGAAGATCCGGTCGAAGTTGTTGACCATGATCTCGGTCACGCTGTCGTCCCTGAGCAGCGGCTCCAGCGGCCCGTAGCCGAGGATGTCGTCGGTGATCTCGCGGACGATGCGCCGCCGCTCTTCGCGCGTAAGCGGGGTGCGGTCGAGCGTGAGCTGCTCGGTGACCTCGCGCAACACGCGCTCGGATAGGTTCTCGCTGGTCTCCGTCGTGAAGAGCTGCGGGCCGAGCTTGGCGATGCACGCGTGATGGACACGCGTCTTCAGCTCGCCATACGGGTCCGCCGCCGAGCCCTCCGACCTCGGCTGCTCGCCGATCGCCGGGTTCGTGGCGAGCGCGATCGGCTGCTCTTCGGGCCCGCCGCCGTTGGTTTCGTTCTTGATCCGGTCGTGGAGGCCCATCGCTAGCTCCCGTTCCTTCCGAGGAATCTGCGGTTCTTGCCGCCGTTCTTGGCGGCCTGGACCGGTAGCAGGGTCTTGGCCATCTCACGCAATGCCCGGCTGAAGTCCGACTTGGGGTCGGAGAGAACGGCTGGGTTGGAGCGGTTGACGGCGAGCGGCACGGCTCGGTCGCTCGGAACCTCGAAGCGGATCTTCGCCTCGAGCGCGGCCTCGACCTCGCCCTTCTTCATGCCCACGTTCGAGTTCGCGCGGTTGAGGACGACGCGAACCCGCTCGGGCGGGAAGGAGAGGAGCTGAAGCGTCTGGAGGCTCAGTCGAACATTCTTGATGGTCGGCACGTCGAGCCCGCAGACGAGCAGGAGGTCGTCCGTCTGGTCGAGAGTGGCCAGCATCGGGCCGTGGAAGAACGGCGAGGTGTCGACGACGATCAGGTCGTACGACTCCTTCGCGACCTCCATCAGCCGGGCCAGCTTTGCCTCGGTGACGAGCTCGGCGTCCTCGGGCCGGATCGGCGCGGGGAGCACGTCGAGTCCGGACGAATGGCGGGTGATGTAGCCGGCCAGCTTCTCGGTGTCGAGCTCGCCCGGAGCGGTGACGAGATCCTGGATCGTCTTCTCCGGTTCGATGCCGAGCATGATCGCGGCGTCCCCGAACTGCAGATCGAGGTCGAGAAGCAGCGTTCGCTTGCCCGCGAACTTGGCGAACGACGTCGCCAGGTTCGTCGCGGTCACGGTCTTGCCCGTTCCGCCCTTCGGCGAGAACACCGTGATCACGCGACCGCTGCCGGTGGGCCGCCCACCCGTTCCGCGGCGGCCGGTGTGGCTGGCCTTGCGGATCGCGAAGACGACGTTCTCGGTCAACTGCGGGAGCAGGAGGACGTCGGCGACGTCGGCGTCGAGGGCCTCCTCGAGCAGCGCGGACGACTCACCGGAGGCGAGCAGGACGATCGGAGCCTGTGTGTATTCGCGGATGGCGGCGAGCTCGTCGGCCGGGAGCGCCGAGCTGCGCGTGGCGTGGAGGACTGCCTGCAGGTGGCCACCGGTCAGCGGTCCCGCGCCTTCGCGGACGTGGTCCGACCGACCGACGAGCTCGACTTCGCCGTGGCGCCCGAGGGCGTCACTGAGCTCGTTTAGGCCTTCGCAGTGACCGGTGATGAAGACGCGTGTCTTCTCTCGGGTCTGTGGCTGGGTCTCGACCGTCATCACTGGCCTCCCTTCAGGAGCTTGCGCTGACCCGCGCGGAGGCCGTCGCCGAGGACTGTCTGGGCGGTGTCGACGGACTCGGGGCTGTCGGCGGCGTCGCTGACCGGACGCAGCTCGAGCGTCCACTTGCCGTTCTCCGTGACGTAGAAGAGCTTCTGCGCCTGTGAGTCGGTGACCGCGAGCATGACCGAGAACGGCTGATTTGGGTCACTCCCGAGCTTGCTTCCGATGCGCGTGCTCTCCGGCGCCTGCAGCACGAGCAGGTTGCGCAGGACGACTCGCGCGGCGGCTGTCTGGAGCTGGCCGCTGAGCGTGATCGACGCGACCACGTCGACGCGGTCTCCATCCTTGAGTGTGCCGTTGAGGAGCTGATGGTCGTTACCGGCCAGTTGGAGCGCACGGAGATTGCCTTTCAGCTGGGCACGGACACCCTGCTCGTCCGCTGTGCGGAAGCGGCGGGTCGAGACCTGCTCGCCGGCGTAGATGGGCTCGACGGCGACGAGCTTGTCGATCTGCCCTGGCTGCGAGATCGCTCCCGGGACGACGCTCCGTCGCGGGACGTGCTCAACGCGCAACATGTTGCGGTGTGCGACGTCGGAGCCCGGCGTCCCGAGTGGGATGTCGTGTGAAGCGACATAGACCGGTACTTTCTCCTCGCCCTGCTGAACTGTGCGCTTGTAGTTCGTGACGTAGAAGGTCGTCAGCAGGGCTGCAACGATCGCAAGAGCGACCGCGATGCCGATATTCCGAATTCTGTACGTCATTTCACCAGCTCTTTCTCTGTTCGGAGTGACCTATTCGACGAGTGACACGTTGCGTACGCCGAAGTCGTCTCCGGTCGAACGCTCTGTTTGGATGCCGCGTCACCACGCTCGGATCGCGGCCTGCTCATTCGACACGCTCTTTCGTCGTGCTGTGCATGCGTCCGGACTTGATGACGAGCCCGAGCAGGCTGATCTGGTACGGGTAGTTGGCCGAGACAGTTACCTCGGCACCCGCCGACCAACCGGGGTTCGCGGTGACGGTGACGTTCAGGTCCGACTGCTTGAGATCTGTCGCGGCGTCGCGCACAGCCTGCGTCGCCGAACCGGGCGGATCAGGAAGGTGTCTCCCGACGGCAGCTTTACGAGCGCCTGCCCGGACGGCGTCGGTCAGCGTGATGTAGTTGTTGAAGACCAGCCCGAACTGGATCACGCCGAACAGGAGCAGGGCGAGGATCGGCAGGACGAGAGCGAACTCCGTCATGGACTGTCCCTGCTGGTTCTTGAGTGAAATTCTCTTTGTCATTCGGAATCCAAGTTCTTACGTTGAACATCCTTGTGGTTTGAGGGGGGCGGGCTCTTCGTGGGGAAGAGCCCGCCCTTTGCCATGCCGACCTGGTCTCAGGTGATGTACCCGGCGACCCGGTTAATGGCGGTGACGATGTGGCCGGAAAGGAGCGCGAGTGCGCCGAAAACAGCGATCGTAATTACGGCTAGAACGACACCGTACTCGGCCATCGTCTGCCCCTCTTCGCGCTTGAAAGCGTCAAAAAGCCTCAGCACCTGATTCACCTCCCTTCCTCGAATCAGGCGAGCCCTTCGGCGCGCCAGAGCACTACGAGTGGAGAAAGAGGAAACGGCGAACCGTGAGTTCGGCGAACCTGGGAATGTGGGGGCGAATTGCTTGGTCACGCCGGGAAAACCTCCGGAAGAACGTCTTCGGCGTGGCCGCGCCGCCTTATGGCTCAGTCGATCCGGTTCATCGCCCCAGAGGAGTTGCCCGGCGATCCCTCAGGATGGTGAGTCTCGCGGCGGTTCCTCAGATCGAGTGAGCGGCCCGGCCAGCGCAGGCCGATAGTCGTCTCGATTCCGTTGCGGCCGCGGATGTCGAAATGAGATCCGCGCCGATGTGGCGGCCTCGGCGCTCGAACGAACGGAGCAAGGCAATGCCACAACGGACACAACGAGGTCGGAAGGGCCTCTTCCAGATGTTCTTCCTCGCGGCTGCGCTGTCGCTCCTGAGCGCCGTCGTGCGACGGGAGCGGAGCCAGCAGGTCATGCAGACCCGGGCTCGACGGAAGAAGGTTCGCGTCGCGCCCAGGAGAATCGCCGCCAGCCTCGCGTTCGCGACGCTCTTCTTCGCGGGTGCAGCGCTCTCAGCGGGAGCCGGGAACGGGGTGACCTCGTTGCTCGATCAGGGCAGCGAGTCGGCAATGTCGTCGGACACGTCGACCGACACGACGACCGACACGGCGACGACGGAGGCTCCAGCAGCTGCGCCGGCCGAGACCGCCCCCTCTGTCACACCTGCCGCCGAACCGCAGCCGGCCGACCAGCCGCCGACCGGGTCGGACGCGCCAGCCCCGGCGCAATCACAAGCGCCGGTTGCCTCGCAGCCGACAGCGGCCTCGCAGACCTCTCAGGTCGCCGCAGTGCAGGCGGCGTTGAGCAAGCACGTCCAGGCCGGCCTCGCCTCCACCAGGTCGAGCACAGCTACCGCGAATGCCGCGGGTGAGAAGACCGCCGGTGGGAAGACCCACGGGACTCCGGCGAACAAGTACGACCGTCAGCCGCCCGTGATCCTGTCCCAGTCGAAGGTGCTGCGTACGCCGGTCGACCGCGAGCCCGAAGCGGACGAGCCGAACGTGGCCGCCACGATCTGGCTCAACCGCGTGCTCCCGGACCCGACGCCTCCGTCGAGGCGCCTGAAGCCCGCATTCGCCCGGCGACTCGCACGCGTCTCCGCGCGAAACCACGTCGACTGGGCGCTCACGCTCGCCGTGCTCCGCTCAAGCGGGGAGCGGGGAGCTGTGCCCGCATCATCGGCGCGTCTTCTGAAGCTGGCGAAGAGGCTTCACTCGCTCCATTCGCAGCGCAGCGCATGGACCTCGGTGCTCTCGCTCGAGGGCCGCACGACGTTCGCCGACCGCACGATCGCCTTGCAGCACCTCTATCGGGCCGTCGGCCTGAAGGCGCTCGTCAAGGGCTTCGACTGGGCAAAGCCGTCTCTCTCGAAGCGGATCCTGAACGACAAGCGGATCACGATCTACCCGGGTGGACGGTCAGACATCCAGGCCGGTCGGGTCAACATCCGCGTGCTGGTCCTGATCGCGTACCTCGCACAGGCGCACGGGCAGGTGACCGTCTCGTGCTTGATCAGCGGGCACCGGCTGTACGCGCGCCCCGGCGTGGTCTCGGCGCACATCTACGGCCTCGCCGCCGACATCTCGGTTCTCGGCAACACGCCGATCCTCGGGCACCAGCAGCCCGGCGGAGTGACCGAGCACGCAGTGCGCAACATCCTGCTGCTGCCGGCCGAGATGCAGCCGAGGCAGGTCATCTCGCTGCTTGGACTGGGCGGGCCTTCATTCCCGCTCGCCAACCACTACGACCACATCCACGTCGGGTTCTAGATGAGAGAGTTGACCCTCAGGCGGGAAGACGGAGCAATCGTATGCGAGCGGTGCACGCTCGCCGATTCCCCGGTGACCCGCCTGAGGGGCTTGCTCGGACGGGACGGGCTGGAGCAAGGCGAAGGCCTGTTGCTCCGGCCCGCTTCGTCGATCCACACCTTCTTCATGCGCTTCTCGATCGATGTCGTCTTCCTCGACCGGGCGCTCGTTGTGCTCGGGATCGCCGACGACGTCGATCCCTGGCGCGCCGCCTCCCAGCGAGGGGCGAAAGCCGTGCTCGAGCTACCCGCAGGTGAGAGCTCGCGGCGTGGGCTTACGGTCGGCGACCAGTTGACACTCGCCGCGTAGCTAGTCTCTTCGAAGCTGTCACCCGGCTCGAGGAGGCGAATCTGTCACAGGAAGCTCAACAGCAACCGAACAACATCGTCGTCACCGCGCACGAGCTGACCCGGCGCTACGGCGAAGGGGACACGGCCGTGGACGCGCTGCAAGGCGTCTCGCTCGAGGTCGCACGTGGTGAGCTGACCGCGATCATGGGGCCCTCCGGCTCGGGCAAGTCGACGCTCATGCATATTCTCGCGGCGCTCGACCGCCCCACTTCGGGGTACGTGACGATCGCAGGCACGCGCCTCGGCAAGCTCGGTGACACGGAGATCACCAAGCTCCGCCGGCAGCACATCGGCTTCGTCTTCCAATTCTTCAACCTCTTGCCGATGCTGACGGCCGAGGAGAACATCCTTCTGCCGCTCTCGATCGGCGGCCGCAAGCCCGACAAGGCCGAGTTCGAGGACCTCCTCGAGAAAGTCGGCCTCGCGGATCGGCGCAAGCATCGTCCGTCGGAGCTCTCCGGTGGCCAGCAACAGCGCGTGGCGATCGCGCGAGCGCTCGTCACCAAGCCGACCGTGGTCTTCGCCGATGAGCCGACCGGCAACCTCGACTCGAAGACAGGCGGGGAGGTCCTCGAGCTCCTGCACCAGGCCGTCGACGCCTACGGCCAGACCCTCGTCATGGTCACGCACGAGACGCGCGCTGCGGCGATCGCCGATCGCGTGCTCTTTCTCGCCGACGGCCGCATCGTCCGCGACCTCGGCCAGGTGGGCGAGGACGAGATCATCGAGACGGTCCGCGCAGTCGCCCCCCATTGATCCGGGTATCCCTGAGAGGGCTCGCGGGGAGGAAGCTGCGCGCTGCGCTGACGGCGATCGCGATCGTGCTTGGCGTCGCGATGGTCAGCGGGACGTATGTTCTGACCGACTCGATCGACAAGGCGTTCGGCTCGATCTTCACGGACGTTCGCAAGGGCTCGAACGCCGTCATCACCGGCCGGGCCGCTTTCACTCTGTCCGACCAGAATGGCGCGACGGCGCCTTCCTTCGACGAGTCGCTGTTGAAGAGGGTTCTTGCGCTGCCCGGCGTCGCGGCCGCCGAGCCGAGTGTGAACGGTCAGGCGCAGCTGATCGGGAAGGACGGCAAGGCGATCGTGTATGGCGGCGCGCCGAACCTCGGCTTCAGCATCGCCAACGGCGATTCCCGCTTCAACCCGTTGAGCCTCGTCGACGGCGCCTGGCCCGGGACCGGCGAGGTCGTCATCGACCAGTCGACGGCGAAGAAGGAGGGACTGAAGATCGGGCAGCTGATCGGCGTGCAGGCCGAGGGCCCCGCGGACGAGCTACGGATCTCCGGCATCGTCAGGTTCGGATCAGTGGCCACGATCGGAGGCGCGACGCTCGCGGGGTTCGACCTGCCCACCGCCCAGCACCTGTTCGAGCGCCCGGGCAAGCTCGACGAGATCGCCGTCGCCGCCAAGCCGTCGGTGAGCGACCCAGAGCTCGTTCGCCGGATTCGCTCAATCCTGCCCCCGCGAACCCAGGTGAGGTCGAGCGCGGCCCAGGCTGCCGAGGACGCCAGCGGGACCAACGCTTTCATCAGCTTCCTCCAGCGCTTCCTGCTCGCGTTCGCGGGCATCGCTCTCTTCGTCGGCAGCTTCGTGATCGCGAACTCGCTCTCGATCACGATCGCGCAGCGGACTCGCGAGCTCGCGACGATGCGGACACTCGGCGCTTCCCGGCGCCAGGTGCTCACCTCGATCGTTGTCGAGGCCCTGGTCGTCGGCTCGTTGGCGTCCGTCGTGGGTCTGTTCGCCGGCCTGGGCCTGGCCAAGCTCCTCTTTCGGTTGTTCGACGCCGTCGGCTTCACGCTGCCGAACAGCGGCCTCCTCTTCGAGACGCGGACGATCGTCGTTGCACTGCTGGTCGGCATCCTCGTCACGCTTGCTGCCAGCCTTCGGCCGGCTATCCGTGCGACCCGCGTGCCGCCCATCGCCGCGGTGCGCGAAGGCGCGACGCTGCCGGAGTCGCGTTTTGCGCGTTTCCGCACACCCGGCTCGATCGCGCTGACCGGGATCGGGTTCGCCGCGCTCATGTACGGGCTCTTCAGACACGGGATCGGCACGACGCAAGTGCTCGTCTCGATGGGCGTCGGCGCGCTTCTCATCTTCCTCGGCGTCGCCCTCTTCTCGGCGCGCGCCGCCCGTCCCCTGGCGGCACTCGTGAACCCCATAGCGGCCTGGGGAGTCGTCGTCCTCGCGGCACTGTTCTGGCCGTTCTTCACGCTGCCGTTCTGGCTTCTGCGCCTCGGTGCCTGGGGGCCGGGGGGTGCGCGCCGACGCGTGTTGGCCATCGCCGTCGGCGCCGTGCTCAATCCGGGACTGGCGCTGATCGTCCTCGTGATGTGGCTCCGGAGCCTCGCGACATCGTGGGCTCCGGAATGGCCGATCGACTTCCCCAACGTTCTGCCCGATCGCACGGCGAACGCGATTGGGGCCCACAACACGAAACGGAACCCGCAGCGAACGGCATCGACGGCGGCCGCGCTGATGATCGGCCTCGCGCTCGTCACGCTCGTGGCCGTGCTCGCCAGTGGGATCACGGCCACGTTCGAGAGCGCGGTCAACGACATCTTCACCTCCGACTACGCGATCACAGCGCAGAACAACTTTTCGCCGATCCCGGTCAGCGCCGGGAACGCCGCGGCAAAGGCCCCGGGCGTCGAGACGATCGCGAGCGTTCGCGCAGGCGAAGCGCGCATCTTCGGCACCACGGAGCCGGTCACGGCCGTCGACCCTCAGATCGGTCAGGTGCTGACGCTGGACTGGAAAGACGGATCACAGGCCGTGCTCGGCGGACTTGGGCGCAACGGCGCCTTCGTCGACGACGGCTACGCGAGCGACCACCATCTTCGGGTCGGCTCGCCGATCCCGGTCCTCACGCCCCTCGGCAAGCGCCTCGGGCTCGTCGTGAAGGGAATCTTCAAGCCACCGAGCGGGGGCTCGCCGTTCGGTCACGTCACGTTCTCTAGCGCGACCTTCGACGGGAACTACGCCGCGCCTGAGAACTTGTTCACGTTCATCCAGATGCGTGGCGACGTGACCGACGCGAACACGAGAGCGCTCGACAATGCGCTCGCGCGTTTCCCAAATGCGAAGGCGCAGACTCGGAAGCAGTTCGTGGATGCGCAGATCAGCGGGCTCAAGTCGATCCTCAACATCCTCTACGTGCTCCTCGCGTTGTCGATCGTGGTCAGCCTCTTCGGGATCGTGAACACGCTCGTGCTGACCGTGTTCGAGCGCACCCGAGAGCTCGGGATGCTGCGGGCGATCGGCATGACGAGGCGGCAGGTGCGGCGGATGATCAGACACGAGAGCGTGATCACTGCGCTGATCGGCGGCGCGCTGGGCATCGCGCTTGGAATCGTCCTGGGTGGCCTGCTCGTCGCGCGGATCGATTTCATCGAGTTCTCCGTGCCGACGTTCCAGCTCGTGGTCTTCGCTGTCGCGACCGTCGTCGTTGGGATCGTCGCCGCGGTCTTTCCCGCCCGGCGGGCCGCTCGTCTCCGCGTGCTCGAGGCGCTCCAGTACGAGTAGTTCGCGCGAGTGCTCGCTGAGTAAGTACACGCGCGCGCCCCACCCGGGTGGGGATGAAGGTGTCCACCCGCCGCCCGCCGCAAGCGTAACCCTCAACCTTTCACGTGCCTGCGCCGGTATTGAGCCAATATCGTGGACCGATGCTCTGGGCGATCTCAGGCGGCGCGGGCTTCCTCGGCCTCCATCTCGCGCGGCGGCTGCTCACCGAGGACGCGAGCGTTCGCACGCTCGACCTCGCGCCGCTCGCTGACGCCGAGCTCGAACGTGAGCTCGACGAGATCCGCGGCGATATCCGTGACCCGGCGGCGGCGCGCCGCCTCGTCGAGGGAGCCGACGTCCTCGTCCACGCCGCCGCGGCCCTCCCGATCCGGGGCTCCGGCCGCGAGATCCACTCCGTCAACGTCGACGGCACCGCGACGCTGCTTGCGGCTGCGCTCGCAGCGGGCGTCCCGCGCGCCCTCCTCATCTCGTCGACCGCGGTCTACGGGATTCCCAAGACCCATCCGATCGACGAGGGCTCGCCCTTGCAGGGAGTGGGCCATTACGGGCGCTCGAAGATCGAGGCCGAGAAAGTGGCGCGCGGCTTCGGGCGCCGTGGCCTCGAGGTCACGGTCCTCCGGCCGAAGACCTTCATCGGCCCCGAGCGGCTGGGCGTGTTCGAGATCCTCTTCGACTGGATTCGCGAGGGGCGTCGGATACCGATCCTCGGCGACGGATCCAACCGGTACCAGCTGCTCGCAGTCGAGGATCTCGTCGACGCAGTCGTGCTCGGGGCCGCTGCCCCGGTCGCCGGCGAGACGATCAACGTGGGCGCGACGGAGTTCGGCACCGTGCGCGACGACCTCGAGGCGTTGATCGCCCATGCCGGGTCCAAGAGTCGGCTCCGGCCGGTCCCGGTCCGTCCGGCGGAGCTCGCCCTGCGCGCACTCGAGCTCGCCCGGCTCTCCCCGCTCGCCGAGTGGCACTACAAGACCGCGCACCGAGACTCCTATGTCGAGACCGAGAAAGCCGCGCGCCTCCTCGGCTGGCGCCCGCGCTACTCGAACGCAGAAGCCCTCACGCGCACGTACGACTGGTACCTCGCCAACCGCGGCCTGCTCGCAAGCGCCGGGACGACACACCGAGTCCCCTGGAATCAGCGGGCTCTCGCGGTTCTCAAGCGCCTAAGCTAAGCGACCGTGACGGAGCTGACGGACTACCGCGAGCGCTTCCCGATCCTCGCGGAGACGACGTATCTCATCAGCCACTCGCTCGGCCCGATGCCGGGCGAAGCCGAGCGACGCCTTGCCGAGTACGCGCACTCCTGGAACACCCGTGGCGTTCGCGCCTGGGGCGAGGGCTGGTGGGAGCTGCCGATGACCGTTGGCGACCGGGTCGGCCGCTTGATCGGAGCCCCGGCGGGCTCGACTGTCATGCACCAGAACGTGACGATCGCCGAGGCCGTCGTCCTCTCGTGCTTCGACTTCCAGGGCGAGCGAAGACGGATCGTCTACGAGGAGGAGAACTTCCCATCGGTCCGCTATCTCCAGCAGGCGCAGCGCGCCCACGGCGCCGAGATCGTCGTCTGCCAGGACGAGGAGGCGATCGTGGCGGCGATCGACGAGAGAACGTTGCTCGTCCCGATCAGCCACGTGATCTTCAGGACAGGACGCATCCAGGACGTCGAGCCGATCATCCGCCGCGCCCATGAGGTTGGGGCATACGTCGTCCTCGACGCCTACCAGTCCGTCGGCATGGTTCCGCTCGACGTGTCGGCTCT
>JBGOSR010000030.1:0-16087 GCA_041476065.1 Gaiellaceae bacterium | reverse complement strand
GCGAGCTTCAAGCCCACACGACCTCGGTCCGGAGCCTGCGCGCATAGCGCTCGAGTAGGCGTCTCAGCTCGGGCCCGATCGCCAGCGCGATTGCGACGTTCCCGACCGCGTGCGCCGCCTCGTACGGGAACCCCTGGCCGAAGACAACAGTGAGGGCCTGCCACGTGTGCGGCCAGAAGGCGATCCAGTACCAGAGATCCATCATCGCGCTGAACGCAAAGCCAAGAACGAAACAGACGATCGCGAACGGAATCCGGTGTCGAATCAGGCGTCCAAGCGCGGCTCCGGCGAGCCCGCAGGCTCCCCAGCCGAGCATCTGCCACGGAGTCCACGGCCCCTGGCCCAGGAAGAAGTTCGACGCCAGCGCGGCGAGGGCGCCGGTGGCAAAGCCGGCCCTCGCCCCGAGCGCCGCGCCCGCGGCGACGACGATCACCGTCACGGGCTGCACGCCGGGAATGGCCGCGAAGAGCACACGACCAGCAGCGGCGACCGCAGCGAGAGTCGCGACGAGCACGATCTCCTTCGACGCGCCGGAGCCTGTCTCGAGCCACGCTGCACCGGCGACGATCAGTCCCATCGCGGCGAGCAAGAGAGGCAAGCCGGAATGTGCCGGGGCGACGGCCACCCACGCAGCCGATGCGACGGCGGCGCCGATGGCCGCGAGTGCGGCGAGCCTAGACACCTGTGCACCCCATCAGGGACAGTCCCCAACGAGGGACAGTCCCCCGACGGGGACTGTCCCCCTGGAATCGAGCTCGACGGCCCGGTCGGCGACCTCTCCAGCGAAGACGAGATCGTGCGTGACGACGAGCGTCGCGCGGTGCGGTGCGTCGCGCCGGATCAGGTCGGCGAGCGCGGCCTTGCGAGGCGGATCGACTCCACGGGTCGGCTCGTCGAGGATCAGGATCTCCGGGTCGGCGACGAAGACGGAGGCGAGGGCCAGCCGCTCGCGCTCGCCGCTCGAGAGGTCGCGAGGATGGCGACGTTCGAACCCTGCTAGGCCGACCTCGTCGAGCGCGCGCCGCGCCCTGCCGAGGTCCCCTCCGATTCCGAGCGCAACCTCGTCCTCCGCGCGATCCGTGACCAGGTAGCGACCCGGGTCCTGCGAGAGGTAGCACGCGCGCGCGCGGCGCTCCACGGTTCCGGCCTGCGGGGTGAGCAGGCCCGCCGCGATCTTGGCCAGCGTCGTCTTGCCGATTCCGTTCGGGCCGGTGAGCGCGACGACCTCGCCGCGGCGAAGCGTGAGCGAGACACCGCTCAGCACCGGCTCGTCGAGGTAGCCGTACGTGACGTCGTCCAGCCGGCAGAGCTCCTCGCCTTCGACCTCGTTCTCGCCGAGCGCCGCTACTTCACCGGGCAGGTAGCCGGGGCGGTTCGCGGCGAGCCACTCGAGGGCCGGGCCTCGCGGGGCGTCCAGGAGGATGCGGCCGCCCTCGAGAAAGAGCACGCGGTCACACCGCTCCAGCGGCATCGCGGGCCGCTGCTCCGAGACGACGACGGCGCTGTCGAGCTCGACCGCAAGATCGAGAAGCGCTTCGGCTCCGTCCGGGTCGAGCTGCGACGTGGGCTCGTCGAGAAGGAGAAGCGCGGGCTCGAGCGCGAGGACGGACGCGAGGCAGACGCGCTGGAGCTCGCCGGCCGAGAGCGTCTCCGTGCGCCGCTCGACGAGGTGCTCGATGCCCGCCTCGGCAAGGCCCGCGCGCACACGGGGCCAGATGCGCTCCGGCGGTGTCCCCACGTTCTCGAGGCCGAAGGCGACCTCGTTGGCAACCCGCCCGAAGACGACCTGGTCCTCCGGATCCTGGAACAGCGATGCGACGATCCCCGCAAGCTCGGCCGGGCTCGTCCGCCGGGTGTCACGGCCGACGATCTCGACCCGGCCCTCGAAGCGGCCGCCGTGGAAGTGCGGGACGAGGGCAGCGAGCGCCCGCAGGAGCGTCGACTTGCCGGAGCCTGACGGGCCGAGCACCGCGACGACCTCGCCGGGCTCGATGCGCAGCGAGACGTTCGAAAGCGACGGGGCCGCCGCGTCCGGGTACGAGAAGGTCAAGCCGTCGACGAGAGCTAGGCCCAAATCGCCGCCACTGCGATCAGGGCGGCCGTCGCCATCGCCACGCGGTCGAGGCCCGACCACCGCGGCGACGGCGCACGGGTGCGGCCCGGCCGACCGAAGCCGCGCGCTTCCATCGCCTCCGCCAGGTTGAGCGAACGCTCGAGCGAGCCGGCGACGAGCGGAGAGAGCAAGCGCGCCCGACCACGGACGCCGCCCACCTTCACCCCACGCCCGCGCAGCGCCTCCACGAGCCCGGCGGCATCGCGCTCGAGCGTGGGTACGAGTCGGGTCGCGAGACCGACGGCGAGCACCGAGCGGCGTGCGAACCCCGCCGTGTGCAGGAGGCGGTCGAGGTCGAGCAGGAGCACATAGGCCGCGAAGGCGAGCCCGACGGCGGCGAGCCTCAGTGCCTGCGTCCCCCCGCTCGCGAGCTCCTCGCTCGTCACGTCGAGGAGACCGAGCACGGGCACCCGCGGGCCCTCCCAGAGCACGTGCGAGCCCTCCTGCGAGACGAGCGGGCTGAGCACGAAGACCGAGAGCGAGGAGACGAGCGTTCCCGCCAGGTAGACGAAGCGTCTCGCTCGCGGCGCGCGGAGACACGCGAGGAACAGTCCCGCCGCGATCGCCGCGACGACCCACGGGCGCTGCGCCGCAAGCGCCAGACCGGCGAGCGAAGCGAGGAGAGCTGCTGCGGGGACCGGGCTCATGGGGCGCGGTACCTGAAGCGGAACTTCGCGGGGTCGCGTGCGAGCCCGGCCGCGTCGCCGGCGAAGACGAACTGCACGGCTGCGCCGGCGGCGCCGTCCGGCTCTCGCATCGACGCCGTGAAGCGTGGTGCGCCGCTCACGACGGAGAAGACGTTCGCCCCGTCAGGCGCCGCGTCGGAGAGAGGCCGGACGGAGCTCGCATGGAGCAGCCGCCCGATCGCCAGCGCGCCTCCCATCCGGCCGGGTGCGTAGCGAACTGCGACCGGGCGCACCTTTCCGTCCCAGCCGTGCAGGACCGGCTCGGGAAAGGCGCCGACGACGACCGGCTCACGCATCTCGCCGCTCCACGAGCGGAAGTCCCACCACTCGACGTCGCCTGGCCGAAGGCGGTAGTCGGCAGCGCTCCGGTCGGCCTCGATGCCGTTCAGGAACCAGAACCAGTCGTGGCGCTTCGAGAGGTCGCCCTCGACGCCGTCGATCGACTGGACGTAACGACCGCCGTACCGCGTTGAGATGCTCGCCTCTCTGTCGAGCGCTTCCATCGCGGTCAGGCTGTCGGGCACGGGCCGGACGAGGAGCACCGTCGCGCCGCGGTCGCGTGTGATCCAGAGCGAGGCGCTCCCCGAGCCCGCGCGCTCGTGCCCGCACCCGGCGAGCAGGAGGAGCGCGCAGGCGGCGAGGAGCCCATGCTTCAACGGAGGGCGTTCGAGCGGACCGCGTCCTCGAGGGTCGCTCGCACGAGGCCTCGGTGCTTCCCGACACACGCTCTTCCGAGACGGGTTGCGACTCGGCGCCCGTCGACGCGCAGTATCGCTCCGGAAGCAGGAGTCGCCTGTCCCTGGTCGTTCTGGGACCACACCGAGTAGCAGTTGCGTATCGGCCGCTGTGATCGAGCCTTCGAGGGATGCCAGCGCGTGAGCAGAAGCGTGGGCGAGCCTCCCTGCTCGGTGAAGGTCGTCCAGTACCAGAGCACGGTGTCGCCGGCCTTCAGCGTTGCCTGGTCGGCCGCAACCGGCGGCGAGACGCCGTTCACCTTGTAGCTCCAGCCGCTGAAGCCTGCACCCGGGTAGCGGCCGATCTGGTCCACGAACGGCCCGGGGCTGACGTGGTAGTAGAACTCGCCGGCGAAGCTCGCCGCGTCGAGCGCCGTGAGCGCGTTCGGGCCCGAGCTGAGCGTCGGCTCGGCCGCGCCGAAGATCGTCGTCGTCTTGCCTTCGACGCGGACCTTCACGCGCACGGCGAGAGCCGAAGGAACGAGCACCCCGAATACCGCGAGCGCAACCGCCAGGGTGATGAGTCGTCGAAACACGAATCCTCCTTCCGCGAGGGGTTCGGATTTGCGGCGGCGCGGAAGGTCTTCTGACTCGAGGCTCCCTCCTCCGCCACCTTCCCGGCCCGGAGGCCAGTGGTTTCCGACGGAGGAGCAACTCCCCTTACAGCGGCGGGACCGTCCCGGATTCGCACCGGATTCCCTGACCGCGTGCCGTTGGCGGCGACCCTATCATGGCCGCATGCCGGTTCCGGTAAAACGCCCGCGCCGGCAAAGCCGGCCCGCGCTCTTGGTCGGCATCGCAGGCGATGCCTCAGGGGCGCTCTCGGTTTGGCTGCCCGTGATCGCGTGGGCGGCGATCATTTTCGCGTTGTCGTCGATCCCGAGCCTGAGCACGGGGCTCGGAGTCTGGGACACTCTCCTGCGCAAGGGAGCGCATCTGACCGAGTACGCGATCCTCGGCTCGCTTCTGCTGCGCGCGCTCGGCCGCGGAGGGCTCGCGCTCGCCGCCGGAGTGGCCTACGCGGCGAGCGACGAGTTCCACCAGCGCTTCGTCCGCGGCCGACATGGATCACCGGTCGACGTCCTCATCGACACGGTCGGCGTCTCGCTCGGCATCTATCTCCTCCACCGTCTCCAACAGACCCGTCCGGTGCCAGGCACCGGACATGGCCGATGAGGGCGGTGGCGATCGAGCTCGACGGCGTGCTCGGAGACACCCGGCCGCTGTGGGACGACTGGCTCGAGGATGCTGCCCGGCGTTTCCACTCGATCGCGCCCCTCGATCCTGCGGCATTGTCCAGCGACCGCGGCGAGGCGGCGGGCGAGCTCGACCGCTGGGCCGAAGCGGGAGTCGGCGACTGGCGCGCCGCACTGGCGCGGTTCGCCGAGGACCGCGCGCCGGTCTACCTGCGGCCAAGCGCAGAAGCCAGCGCCGCCTTGCGCGCGCTCGCCACGGCCGGCTGTCGCCTCGGCGTCTTCACCGACGCGCCCGAGGCACTCGCCCGCATCGCCGTCGCGCAGCTCGGCGCCGAACGCCGCATCGAGACACTCGAGGCCGGAGCGGGCGCGCTCGAGCGCCTGCTGGAGCGCTTCGGGCCCGAAACCGTCGTCGTGCGCGACCCGGGCGCACTCGACCTACAATCCAGGTCGTGAAGGACCCCGAGCTAGGAGACCGCCAGCTCGACGCTCTGCTCGAACGGCTGGACACGCTGAACGCGGAGCTGCGCTCCCTCAACCGCCGGCTCGACGCGGGCGAGCACTACGCACCGATCGTCCACGAGCTCGGCAGGCTGAACGAATCGCTCCAGGCGCTCGCCTATGCCGCGCTGGGCCAGCAGGGCCCGCAGATCCGGCGCCGTCGCGCCGGCTAAGAGGGTTAGCCGGCGAGCCGGTAGACGTTCCCGCTCTGCACGGAGGCCAGATAGAGCTCCCCGCGAGCGTCTTCGCCGAAAGACGACAGGCCCGTGACCGTAAACGGCTCGTCCCGCACCTGCGTCCCGCCTGCTGCCGGCACGCTGCGGATGCGGTCGTTGCAGTTGTCGCCGAAGAAGTAACGCCCGATCGCATCCGGCACGGCTTTCCCGCGATAGACGAAGCCGCCGATCACCGCGCAGTTCGGAGGATTCGGGAGCACCACGTACGGAAAGACGAGATGCCCGACGCTGTTCGGCTGCTCGTTCGTGTAGTGCGTCTTGCCCTCGTACACGCGCCAACCGTAGTTCTCGAGCCCCGGGCTTCGGCGGCGCGTGAAGTCGAGCTCCTCCCAGGAGTCCTGGCCGACATCGCCGATGTAGAGGTCGCCTGTCAAGCGGTCGAATGAGAAGCGCCAGGGGTTGCGGAGCCCGTAGCCGACGATCTGGGCCGGCGGCCGCCGCTTCTTCAGGTTGAAGCGCAGAAGCTTCCCGAACGTCGTCTTCAGGTTCTGGGAACGATTCTGCGGGTCGCCGCCGGAGCCGCCGTCGCCGGTTCCCGTATAGAGGTAGCCGTCCGGACCGAAGGCGAGCTGGCCCCCGTTGTGGTTCGGATACGGATCCCTCTGGTAGAAGAGCTGGCGTACCTTCACTGGCGAGCGAGAGAGGCCGCGCGCCCGGTACTCGACGATCTGCGCATTGCCGCTCTTGTCGGTGTAGTCCACGTAGAAGCGGTGGTTGGTTGCGTAGTGCGGGTTGAACGCCATCGACAGTAGCCCCTGCTCGTCGTTGTCGAGCACGAGCCTCGTAATGTCGAGGAACGGTCGAACGCGGAGCCTGCCGGCGGTGATCACGCGGATCCGCCCGACCTTTTCGACGACGTAGACGTTGTTCTTCTCGTTTCGCGGCGCCGTGATGCTGACGGGCTCGGTCAGCCCGCTGGCGATGGGAACGAGTCGCAGTTGGCGCCGCTGTGAGCCCCCTGTCGCATTGAGTGCGAGAACCGCCGCGAGCACAGCGACAACGAAGGCGGCAAGGAGCAGACGGCGCATATCGATTACTTCTTTAGCAGAACCCGGCGCAGCTCGTCTTCCTTGCCCGGCTCGAGAATCGCCAGCACCTGGTCGCCAACCTGAAGCTCGGTTTCCGCGTCCGGGATCTCCGCATGACCTCCGCGCATCACCGAGATCAGCCGCGAGCCCGACGGGAGTTTCAGCCCGGAGACGCGCTTGCCCGCCGAAGGCGACGTCTTGTCGATCTGCACCTCGACGATCTCGAGGTTCTCCTTGCGGAGCTCGAGCAGGTGGATGAGCTCGTGCTCGGGCACCTCGTGCTCGATGAGCGCCATGATCGTCTGCGTCGCGCTCACGGTCGGTGAGATCCCGAGCAGATCGAAGTGCGCCTGGTTGCGCGGGTCGTTCACGCGCGCGATCACCTTCTCTGCCCCGTAGCGCTCCCGCGCCATCTGGCAGATGACCATGTTGTCCTCGTCGTCGCCCGTGACCGCGACCACGAGGTCGGGCGGCCGGGCAACTCCTGCGCGCTCGAGCACGAAGAGCTCGGTCGCGTCGCCGACGATCGCGGCGTGCTCGAACTCCTCCTCGAGGTGCACGAACCGGTCACGCCGCTGCTCGATGATCGTCACCTCGTGCTCCATGCGGCGGAGTGCGCGCGCGAGGTTCTCGCCGACCTTGCCACCGCCTGCGACCAGGACGAACATCAGGAAGCCGCGGCGGGCGTTCGCGCGGGCCTGACCAGGCAGGACTTGACCGCCTCGGAAAGCACCTCGATCGCGTTCGAGGTCGGACAGACCGTGCGCAGGCCGAGCGTAGCGTAGAGCTCGGCGCGGGCCGGGTCGAGGATGCGGACGACCGTGCACTCGATGCCGAAGCGCTTCTGCGCGACCTGGCCGACGACGATGTTCGTGTTGTCGCCGTTCGTCGCCACGACGACCGCGTCCGCCTCCTCGATCCCCGCCTCTCTCAGAACGTTCACGTCCATGCCGTGCCCGACGACGAACCCGCCCGACCAGTGCTCGCCGAGCCGCGCGAGGGCCTCCTCGTTCTCGTCGATCGCGACGACGTCCCAACCGACTTTGGTGAGCTTCTTCGCCACGGAGGACCCCACCCGGCCGCAGCCTACGACTATCGCTTTCATATCCGAACTCACATTAACTCACGTGAGCGCTTCTTCCTCCAAGACGCCTTGCGGATACGCGATCACCATCACCTCGCAGGGGGCCTTGCGGAGGACGAACTCGACCGTCGGGCTGAAGAAGCGTGACTGCCGTCGCCAGCGCGGCGCCGAGCCCACGACGATCAGATCGACGTCGTTCGCCCCCGCCTCCTCTACGATCGCCTCGCCGATCGAGCGGGCGCGCACGATCGCAACGTCGATCTCGATCCCCTGCTCCGCTGCCAGCAGCTTCGCCTCGGCGAGCGAAGCCTCTGCCTCCTCCTCTGCAGCCACGAGCTCTGCGTCCAGAGGCAGGTCGAGCGGAACCCTGATCACGTGCAGGGCCCGCAGTGAGCAGCGCTTCTCCTCCGCCAGCCGCAGCGCCGTGCCGAGGACCTCCTCGCCGATGATCCCAGTCTTCATCGGGACGAGGATCCGCTCGTAGGCGCCCTCCGCGTGCGGGACGAGATCTCCCACCGGAGGGGTGACGCGCCCGAGCACCCGTTCCTGCGCCATGACCCGGGAGGTGATGAAGACGACGGCGCCCAGAGCGAGCCAGATCGGCCCGGCAATGCGCGCCGCCCCGTGCGTCGCGATCGCGGCGATCCAGATCGCGAACGTCAGAGGCGCGCCGAGGAGCGCGGCCAGCGGCACCGCGGTGCCCCGGATACGAACGTTGCCGGGAACGCGGAACGGCCGCTCGAGCTCGGGCTCGGTGAAGCGGAGCCGCACGACGGCCACCTGTGCGGCCGTGAAGGCGATGAGGACGCCGAAGCTGTAGAGGCTGGCGAGGAAACGCACCGAGTCGTTCGCGGTCTTCGCGATCAGGAGGATGCCGGCCGAGATCGCCGCAGTCGCCACGATCGCAGCCGGCGAGATCAGCGTGGTCCTTCGCAGCCGGCCGAACGCGCGCGGCAACATGTCGTACCGTCCAAGCGAGTACGCAAGGCGGCCGGCGCCCGAGAACGACGTCGTCACGACCGCGACGAGGATCATCGCGCCCGTGAGCCCGACCAGGACTCTGAGCGCGTCGACGACCGCGGAGGGAAGCTCGCCGCCGAAGGCCGCCGAGAGGCCGACGAGCGGCGCCCGCAGCCAGACGGTGCCGAGATCGCTCGCCCAGCCGCCCGGTCCCTGCGGATCGGGATGAGCCGGATAGGCCGACAGCGCGACGAGGGCGATCAGGAACGAGAGCGCAACCGCAGCACCGATCCCGACGAAGAGGCTCCGCGGCAGCGTCTTCCCCGGCTCGCGAGTCTCGGCAGCCAGGTTCGCGACCGTCTCCAGCCCGGTATAGGCAAGCATCGCCACCGGGATCGCGAAGATGATCGCCGACCAGTTCGGAGCCGTGCCGAGATCCAGGCCCTTGCCGAGATTGTCGACCGAGAACAGGAGCGGCAGCCCTAGCAGCACCAGCAGCAACTCCACGACGAGCGTGACCCCGGCGATGGCGATCGCGAGCCGGTACAGGCTCGGCCGCCGAACGAACCGCACCGCCGCCACGACCACGATCACACCAACTCCGACGAAGACGTCAGCCGGGCTCCTCGTCAGCGCGTCCCAGCCGACCGCATGCCCGAGGTAGTGCGGCACGAAAAGCCCGGCGAGGGCGATCACGATCACGTAGTCCAGGAAGAGCGCCCAGCCGGTGAGGAACCCGAGCTGGTCGTTGAACGCCCGCCTGACGAACGTCGCGGCGCCCCCCGTCTCCGGGAGAGCCGCCGTGCCCTCCGCATACGAGAGCGCAACGAGGAGGAAGAGCGCGCCCACGATCAAGAGCACCCAGGGCGTGAAGCCGAGCGCCTCGAGCGCGATCACCCCGAGCGCGAAGAACAGCGAGGAAGCGATCTCGCCGTAGGCGACCGCCGCCAGCGACGGCGTTTCGAGGACGCGCTCTAGGCCTGGGAGCTTGCGAGCCATTTACTGCATTCGAGAAGCGAGGTAGAACCGAAGGAACCCTGCCAGCAGGAGCAGGGCCCCGAACACGAACCCTAGGCCGCCGCCGACGCCGAGGGCGATGGTGCGGACGATGATCGCGATTCCGAGCACGACCATGATCACCGCAAGGACTCCGACCCGAGCACGCACGCTCTACGCCGCCTGCTTGCCGGCGATGACGGCAACCCGCGTCGGGGCGTTACGCAGCACATAGTCGACGGTGCGCCCGAAGATCGGCTTACCGCCTCGCACCTTTCCGCGCGGAGCCCCGAGGATGATCACCTCGGCGTCTCGGCGCGCTGCCTCCTCGACGGTCGCCTGTCCCGCGGCGCGCGCGCGTTCGACGCGGCTCACGATCCGTACGCCGGCGTAGCCCTCGAGCAGCGCCTGGGCCTCGTCGAGAATCCCGTATGCGACCTCCTCGCGCTCTCGGAGGTCGGCATCGAGCGGCTGGTCGAGCGGCACCTCGAGGACATGCAGGATCACGATCGTCGCCCGCCGCTCGGACGCCAGGCGCGCCGCGGCGATGAGCGCCTCCTCCGACTCCGCGGTGCGCAGGACGGGAACGAGAATCGTTCGGTACTCGACCTCGAGCCCGAGCACGACCGGGGGCGCCCGCAGCGTCTCGCCGAGAGGCGCGCCGAGGACACGCTTTCGGTAGACCGTGTAGGCGGCGAAACCGAGCGCGAGCCAGCCGAGCCCGACCCAACGCGTGTTCGGCTCCTGCACGATGACGACCAGCCAGGCGATCCCGGTCCCGAGCCCGCCGAAGAGGGCGAAGAGCGGCCAGTCGACTCCCCACAGGCGGATGTTGGGCCGCGCGCGGTAGACGAGCTCCTCGTCCGGCTGCCTGATCCGGAGTGCGACCACGGCCGCGTGCGCGATCGTGAACGAGAGCATCGCGCCGAACGAGTACATCGTCCCGAGAAAGGTCGTCTGCCCAGGCAGGATGACCACGATCGAGGCGAAGCCGGCGAAGACGATGAGCGCGAGCCACGGCGTCTTGAAGCGCGGATGCAGTCGGCGGAACACCTCCGGAAGCTGCCGGTACGTCGCCATCGCGTACGTGATCCGGGAGGCGCCGATCACTCCAGCGTTCGTCGCGACTAGCAGGATCGTCGCGGCGAGGAGTCCGACGTAGACCTCGAGGGAGCTGAGCAGGAGCCCGTGGACGTTCAGGTTCTTGACGAGCCCGAGCACGGGATCGTTGGCGAAGCCACCCTTCTCGGGCGGTAGCCCCAGCCGCGTCTGGTAGACGCCGTGCACGCGGTGCACCGGCAGCGCCGAGAGCGCGATCAGCGGCAGCGTGAAGTAGATGGCAAAAACGGCGATCGCGACGAGGCGGATCGAGCGCGGGATGTCGCGCGGTGGATCCCGTGCCTCCTCGGCGAGGTTCGAGATCGTCTCGATCCCGGTGTACGCGATCATGCCGACCGGGATCGCGAGGAAGAAGTCGCCCCAGCTCGGCGCCGTCCCGAAATGCACGTTGTCGAGAAGGATGCTCGGGCTGAAGATGAGGATGAAGCCGAGCATGACGAGCAGAAGCTGGGTCCCGAAGTCGAGAACCGCCAGGAAGACGTTGAGCCCGGTCGCCTCGCGGACGCCGACGACGTTCAGGCTGACCAGCAGGACGATCACGATCGCTCCTCCGACGATGTCCCACGGGTTCTGGCGCAACGGCCCCCAGAAGATCGAGAGGTAATGCGGGACGAAGAACGCCGAGATGGCGATCGTGATGATGTAGTTCAGCATCTGGGCCCAGGCGGCCCCGAAGCTGACGAGCTCGTTGAAGGCGTGGCGCGCGAAGCTCGACGAGCCGCCCGCCTCCGGGAAGCGAACGGTGCCCTCCGTGTACGTGAGCGCCGTGGCGGCGAAGATCACGCCCGCGATCACGAAGACGAGCGGCGTCAGCCCCAGGGCGAAGACGGCCGTGACGCCGAGCGCGTAGTAGATCGACGAGCCGACGTTCCCGTACGCGGTGGCGAAGAGCGCGGGCGTCCCCAGTACGCGGTCGAGTCGTTGTTCTCGCCGCCGACCACGCCGCGGCGACGACGTGTTCAATGGTTCAGGCTCTGCGCTCGTCACCAGCGCAGGCTAAGGCTTCGATCGGCTGCAGGCACCCCCGAACAGGGACTGTCCCTGCTTCTCGGGGACTCAGCCGTGGATCGAGACGATGAGGGGAATGATCAGAATCGCGACGATGTTCGCGATCTTGATCATCGGGTTGATGGCCGGGCCAGCCGTGTCCTTGTAAGGATCGCCCACCGTGTCGCCTGTAACCGCCGCCGCGTGCGCGTCCGAGCCCTTGCCGCCGTAGAGGCCGTCCTCGATCAGCTTCTTCGCGTTGTCCCAGGCGCCGCCGCCGGAGGTCATCGCGACCGCGAGGAAGATCCCCGTCACGATCGTGCCGATCAGAAGGCCGCCGAGCATCTCGGGCCTGATGATCCCGACGATCACGGGGAACGCAATCGGGATCAACGCGGGCAGCAGCATCGCCTTGAGCGCCGAGCCGGTGACGATGTCGATCGCCTTGCCGTACTCGGGGCGCGCCGTTCCCTCCATGATCCCGGGGATCTCGCGGAACTGGCGCCTGACCTCCTGCACGACGAGGCCGCCGACACGGCCGACCGCCTGCATGGCGAGGGAGGCGAAGAGGAAGGGCATGAGACCGCCGACGAAGAGACCGGCGATCACCCAGGGGTCGTTGAGCGTGAAGCTGACGGCGAGACCCTTGTCGTTCAGGCCGCGCGTGTACTCGTCGAAGAGGATCAACGCGGCCAAACCCGCCGAGCCGATCGCGTAGCCCTTCGTGACCGCCTTCGTCGTGTTGCCGACGGCGTCAAGTTGATCCGTGATTCCGCGGACGGACTCGTCGAGGTTCGCCATCTCCGCGATGCCGCCCGCGTTGTCTGTGACCGGGCCGTATGCGTCCAGCGCGACGATGAGGCCCGTCATCGAGAGCTGCGCCATGACCGCCACGCCGATCCCGAAGATGTCCTGTCCGGCCGCGTAGTAGGCCCCGACGATGCCGACCACGATCACTATCACCGGAGCAGCCGTCGCCTGCATGCCCATCGCGAGACCTTCGATGATGTTCGTCGCGTGGCCGGTGCGCGAGGCGCTCGAGATCGACTTCACGGGCCCCCAACGCGAGCCCGTGTAGTACTCGGTGATCGCCACCAGCAGGAAGGTGACGCCAAGCCCGATCAGCGCCGAGCCGTAGAGGTTCCAGAACGTGAAGGGGCCGCCGTCGAACGCCTTCGTGATCGGGATGAACCCGATAGCGGAGAGGATCGTCGCCGCCAGCACCGCCTTGTAGAGCGCGTTCATGATCGAGCCGCCTCGCCCGATACGGGCGAACAGCGTGCCGATCACCGAGGCGAGGATCGCCACGCCGCCGATCGCCAGCGGGTAGAGCCAGAGGTCGGCTGTCGGGAACGCCCTGGCGAGGAGCATGACCGCGACCGCGGTGACCGCGTACGTCTCGAAGAGGTCGGCCGCCATGCCGGCGCAGTCGCCGACGTTGTCGCCCACGTTGTCCGCGATCACGGCGGGATTGCGCGGGTCGTCCTCGGGGATGCCGGCCTCGATCTTGCCCACGAGGTCGGCGCCGATGTCGGCCGCCTTCGTGTAGATGCCGCCGCCGAGACGGGCGAAGACCGAGATCAGCGATCCGCCGAAGGCAAGTCCGACGAGATCCTTGATCGCCGAGTCGGAGGTGTGGTGGAGCCACCCGGTGAGCACCCAGTAGTAGCCCGCGACGCCCAGGAGGCCGAGCCCGACGACGAGGAGCCCGGTGACCGAGCCTGCGCGGAAGGCGACGTTGAGCGCCGGCTTCAGGCCGTGGCGCGCCGCCTCCGCGGTTCGCACGTTCGAGCGCACGGCGACATTCATGCCGATGAACCCGGCGGCGCCCGAGAGGATCGCCCCGATCACGAACCCGATCGCGGTGCCCCAGCCGAGCTCGTTGTAGAAACCGATGAGCAGGAACGGGACGACGGCGACGATCGCGATCGTCTGGTACTGCCGCCGGAGGTACGCCGAGGCGCCCTCCTGAACTGCGCGCGAGATCTCGCGCATCCGCTCGTTGCCGGCGGGCTGCCTCAGGAGCCAGACGGTGAGGCCGATGCCGTAGGCGACGGCGGCGCCCGCGCAGAGAAGCGCGAAGAGGACTGCGTGGTCTCTGAAGAAGCTCAGTGTTTTCTCCCCGTTACGGAATCAACGCCGAGTTCTCCCGGCGCGCCGGGTTTCTAACACACGCGCGGCCTGCGCGGGGAGAAATGCTCGCCTTGAGGACTTAGCGGCGGCCGACGACGAGCTTGACCGCGAAGCCGCGCGGCTTGACCGTGCCCGGCCGCGGGCTCTGCGAGATGACGCGCCCGACTCGCCGTGAGTGCGTCCGCCGGATGCGTCCGACCGAGCAGTGCTTCGCGCGGATCTTCGACTTCGCCCTGCTGAGGGTCAGCCCGATCACCCGCGGCACGTGGCAGCGCACTGACGGAGGTGGAGGTGGCGGTGGAGGTGGCGGTGGAGGTGGCGGGGGCGGTGGAGGTGGTGGCGGCGGCGGCGGCGGTGGAGGCGGTGGTGGCGGCGGTGGTGGTGGCGGCGGCGGTGGAGGTGGTGGAGGGCCGCCTGTCGGTGTGTAGACCACGGCGGTATTCGGCGTGATGACGGACTGGTTGCACCCGAACTGGCTGAACGGGCCCGTGCCTGAGGCCTGGAGGCCCTCTGTCGCGCCGACGCCGGCCTGCGTGACGGTGCCGTACACGGTACGGATCACGTTGCTGCTCTCGCTGAAGATGACCTCGAAGTTGGCGCTACCGCCGCCGGAGACGTAGGTCGCGCGGAACTCGATGATGAATTGCCGGTTCGGCGAGCTCCCGGTGACGGCGGTGAAGACACCCTTGCCGCTCGCGTTTGTGAGCAGGTCGTCCCACATGATGACGACCGCGCGACCCTCGACGCGGGCGGGCAGGCAGCCGTTGTTGTACTGAAGGTTCTCGCCTGTGAAGTTGACGACGCCGTTCGAGTTGACGTCTGCCTCCGTGAACGTGGAGTTGTAGATCGTCACCGGGAAGGGGAAGGTCACATGCCGCCAGCAGTCGTCGCAGTGGATCGTGAGATCGGTTGCGCCGGGAATGATCGACTGTCCGGTCTGCGTCGTGACCGTGTAGTCACCTGGCGGAGGTGGTGGCGGAGGCGGCGGGGGTGGTGGCGGAGGCGGCGGGGGTGGCGGAGGCGGATTCGGCGGCGGCCCGCACGTCGGGATCGTGAACTTCCCGATGCGAGTCCGCCAGGTCGTCCCGCCGGTGGTCTGGATGTACTCCTGCGCGTAGAAGAAGGTGCAGTCGTCGACTGGATCGACGGACATGCTCGAGTAGTCGCCCCAGCGTCCGAGCGAGCCGGTCTGCGAGCCTGTGCCGGTCATGATCGTCTCCTCCGAACCGAGCTCTCCCGGCGGATCGGTTGCAAGACGAGTGGCGTACTTGATGCTCGGATAGTTCGGCGCGGTGCCGTTGCTCGTGGAGTAACCCACGGCGATGTCGCCGCTCTTGTCCATGGCGGCGCTCGGCATCCAGCGATTCAGCCCGTCAGCCGGCGCGTAGGTGCCCTGGTCGCTCATGCTCCAGGCGCCGGTGCCTTGCTTCTCGAGGTGATACCAGCGCGCTCCGGCGCGATTGTTGCCCACGTCAACCGAGTGGCTGGTGACGATCGTCTGCCAGGTGCCGAAGTTGCGGTACTGGGCTCGGAACATGATGCGGTCGGACAGGGTCTGGAGCTTCACGCTCGTCCCCGGCTGCTGGATGCAGCTCCCGAAGTCGCAGAGATTTTCGTCGTAGGCCGCAGCCTGAACGTCGCTCTCGTGCGTGACCGTCATCGACGGCGACCCGGTCCAGTCGACCGTCGCATTCCAAATCTGGAGCTGGTCGTTCGGAAGGCCGGACCCATCCTGGTTGATCGAGACGAGCGGTGCAGGCGCGTTGGCCGGAGGCAACGTATCGCCGTCGGCGTCAGCCGGCATCAGCGGCGACAGGTACGGCTCGATCGAGTTCATGTCCTGATAGACGAAGCGCGCAGCCGGGCAACCGTTCGCGATCATCTGATCGCGCTCCAATGCCCACACGCCCACGCCGCCGAATCCCGAGGCGCCGAACTGGTTCGCCGTCATCATGTACGCGTGCTGGGACGGCCACACGCCCATCTTCGGGTAGTCGTTGAACTCGGTGTTATGGACGTTGAACCCGTACGCGCACCAGGTCCCAGTCGCGTCGTCCGTGGTTGAGACGGCGACGCACTCGTAGTACGGGGGCGACCCTGTCGGGCCGAACTGGCTTGCGACAAAGCGATGCGCGTACTGGTCGTAGATCGTGACCGGGTCGCCGGAGTTCGTCGTGCCGCAGACCGGCACGCCCGTGAAGAGCTGGTTCCCCGGGCGCGGCGCCTGGAGCTGCGCGCCGGTGTTCTTGTCGTAGATCGCGAAATGCAGGTTGACCCACTCCATGTACTGCGTCCCGCCGACATCGCCGTTCGT
>JBGOSR010000029.1:0-16105 GCA_041476065.1 Gaiellaceae bacterium | reverse complement strand
CGCCTTCTACGGCTTCGCCGCGGGCGACCCGACGCTGGCCGCACTCGTCGAGGAGCTTCGCGGCCTCAGGCCTCCGATCGCCGTCGAGCCCTTCGAGAGCCTCGTCACGTCGATCACCGCGCAGCAGGTGTCCCTCTACGCTGCCTTCGCGATCCGGAACCGCCTGAGCGAGCGCTTCGGGGTCCAGGCCGAGCACGCCTACGCGTTCCCCACGCGCGAGCGGTTGGCCGTCGCCGAGCCCGAAGAGCTGACGGCTCTGGGCTTCTCCCGCCGCAAGGCGGAGTACGTCGTCGGCCTCGCTCGCAGCGACCTCGACCTCGGCGGCCTCCGAGCCCTTCCCGACGACGAGGTGAAGAGCACTCTGACCGCGCTCCCGGGGATCGGCGAGTGGACTGCGGACTGGTTCCTAGCGCGCCACCTCGCGCGGCCTCGAGCGTGGCCCGCGGGCGACCTCGCCGTGCGAAAAGCGGCCTCCCGCTTCTACGGCGAGGGCCGAGCGCTCTCGGCCGACGAGGTCCGCGGCCTGGGCGAGCGGTTCGCCCCGTTCGAGAACCTGACCGTCCACTACCTGCTCGCAGGCCTCGCACGTGACACTTAGCATCGGCCCCGTGCTGACGCTCTACGACGCGAACCGCTGTCCCTACTGCGCGCGGGTTCGCATCGTGCTGGCGGAGAAGGGGCTCGAGCACGAGACGGTGATCGTCGACCTCGACGACCGGCCCGCCTGGATCTACGACAAGAACCCGCTCGGCAAGGTCCCCGTGCTCGAGGAGGACGGCTTCGTCCTACCCGAGTCGGTGGTGATCATGGAATACCTCGAGGACCGGTACCCGGCGCCGCCTCTGTGGCCGGCCGATTCCGTCGAGCGAGCGCGCGGCCGCCTCCTTGTCGAGTGCTTCGACATGCTGAGCCGCCCCTACTACCGTCTGCGGCGCGGCGACGAGGCTGCGGCGACGGAGCTCCACGACGAACTGCGCAAGCTCGATGCGCTTCTGGCGACGCAGCCGTACCTGAGCGGGCGCGAGTTCGGGCTCGCGGACGCCGCGTACCTGCCGTGGATTCTCCGCGCTCGCCAGTCTCTGGGCATCGATCTCGAACCGCACTCCGCGCTCTCCGGCTGGGTGGCCAGGACCAGTGAGCGCCCCTCGGTCGCGGCCGAGCTGGAGCTGCTGGTACCCCGATGACGATTCGCGAGGCGACAGAGGCGGACTTCTCCGCCCTCGAAGAGTTGATCGCCGCCTACTTGGACGAGCATTGGACGAGGCCGTTCCCGCCCCCGCCGCTCCCAGATTCGTACCTCCGCGAAGGCCGCGTCGTCGTCGCCGAGGCCGACGACGGGGTGGTGGGTATGGCGAAGGGAGAGCTGCGGCTCGGCGTGGGTCACGTCAGCCTCCTGTACGTTCGCCCGGACGCGCGCGGGCAAGGCGGCGGCAAGGAGCTCGTGCGAGACCTCGTCGCGTACTTTCTCGAGCAGGGCGCCGAGCACGTCTCGCTCAACGTCGAGGTGCCGAACGAAGAGGCGCTTGCGTACTGGCGCCGGCTCGGGTTCACGGACTACCGGCGCTCGCTGCTCACCAACCTCGCCTCGCTCGAGGAGCGGCTCGCAGGCGGGGCCGCCCCTTCCACCGGCTCGGTGCACGTTCAGACCGATGACCAAAGCGTTGTCGAGAAGGCGGTCGCCAGGTTCGCCCCCCGCGTCGTGCGGTCGCGCGCAACCGTCGTCTCGGCCCCGCGGAACGGATGGATTGGTGTGTACGACGAGGCCGCGAGCGCCGAGCCCGAGCGGCTCCGGAAGCTCGCCTCGGAGCTCTCCTATGTCACAGGCGGGGTCGTGCTCGCGCTCGGTGTGGAGCGCGGCGCCGTCGTGCGGCTCGTGGCCTTCGAGCGAGGCCAGATGATGGACGACTACCTGTCCGTCCCCGAGTACTACGGCGCGCTCCCACCGGGCGACGCGATGGCGCTGCGAGCGAACCCGACGCTGCTGGCCCGACTCACCGGCGCCGAAGCGGCGTCGCTCCGGGCCGTCGCGCGAGTCGCCGATTCTCCGGCCGAGCTGCCGCCGCCGGAGGAGCATCTGGCCGACCTTGCCGCTGTGCTCGGGATCGAGGGCGTCGGTCTCGACTCCGGGCAGGCCGAGCGCCTCGAAGGCGCCGTGACCGTCACGCACGCCTGAGCCCGACCGCTTTTCAGCCGGATGCTCGGGCTCCCCGGCTGACGGGGAGCCCGTTCTTCGCGAGCAGCTCCCGGAGCAGCTCGGCGTTTGCCGGCGCCTGGGCGACCTCGCGGCCGTCCACCCGGCTGTGGTTGTTGTTGTTGAACAGCACGTACGCTTGCTCGGCCTGCCCTGAGAGCTCCTGCAGCGGGCCGACCCACTCGGCGAGCTCTGCCTCCGAGTACAGGTAGTCGAACCGCTCGGCGGCGCTCTTGCCCCGCGAGTTCCACGTCTCCGCGTTTCTGCCGTGCATGCGGACGTAGAGGATCGGCGTCGTCAGGGCGAAGGCCGTCAGCGGCACGTTCTTGCCTTCCGAGCGTGGCGCGTCGACGACCACGTGGCTCATCCGGTGCTCCTCCAGGAAGCGGAGCGTCTCCTCGCGGTGCTCGTCGTCGAGCCAGCTCCGGTGACGGAACTCGACGAGCATCTCGTCAGCGCCGACCTGCTCCCGCGCCCAGGAGAGGTAGTCGAACGAGGCCTCCTTCGGAACGACATACGGGGGGAACTGGAAGAGGAGCCCGCCCAGCTTTCCAGTCGAGCGCAGCGGCTCGAGCGCCTCGAGGAACCGGCGGAAGACCTCGGCGCGAAATTCCCGCGGCGGCCTGTCGACGCGCCCGCGCTCGTCCGTCGGCGCCTGGTCGCGCAGATCGGGCGGCAGCTGCTCGACCTTGACCGGGTGCCGGGTCATGACGCCGAAAGCCTTCACGTGCATGACGAACCCGTCCGGCGTCCGCTCTGCCCAGCGCTCGACCATCTCCAGCGCAGGCAGCCGGTAGTAGGTTGAGTCGACCTCGACCATGTCGAACCGCTCCGCGTAGTAGCGCAGCCGCTCCGCCGGCGGCACACCCTTCGGATACCAGTGCTTCGTCAGGGCCTCGTCGGCCCACGAGCACGTGCCGACCCGGATGACGGCGGCCATGCCTCCCAGGATACGAGACGCAGGCGGGACCTCCGAAGAGGTCCCGCCTGCGATCCGAGCTCGTTACTTGCGCTTCCTGGCAGTGACGCTGTTGCTCGTGGCGACGAAGGAGATCGTCGCCGACTTACAACCTTGCGGCACGCCCGGTAATGCGGCCGCCGGGCAACTGGCGAGGTCGCCGACGAACGCGACGAGCGTGCGATAACGCGTCTTCTTCTTGATCCGCTTGTTGAAGGTGAAGCGTCCGCTGGCCTTCGACTTGGTCGTGGCCACCTTCTTGTTCCCGACATACAGCTCGATAGTCGCTCCGCCGAACGGCGACCCGTCGACGAGCAGCCGTCCGGAGATGACCACCTTGCCGTGCTTCAGGCTCTTGGCTGCGAGCGTGAGGCTGACGCGACCGGGCACGACGGCCTGGCCTTCGGTCGTCCCGGCGGGATTCGGGTTCGGAGTATTCGGCGTATAGGGGGTGAACGTCGCGCGCCACAGCCGGTCCGCCGTGTTGGCCGGGCTCGTGAAGACGCCGTTCACGTCGAAGAGCGCGAAGAGCAGTTGCGCTCCCGCAGGGGTGCCGATCGGGCCGGCGAGACAGAACTGGATCTTCGCCGAGGCGAAGGTCGCCTCTGGGCCGGCCGTGATCGCGTCCACGTACAAGGGAACCGTGAGCGGCGTGCCGGCGACCGTGATGTTCAGCTTCCAGACCGCTCCGTGGAGTCCAGGAGCGCACGGATCGCTTGGATGAGCAGCCGGGTCGTCGGCCAGCACTTCTCCTGTGACGTCGACCTGCGCGTTGCCACCGCCCCGCAGGACGAGCGTCGCGTTGACATCGCCGATCTTCGTTCCGACAGCCTGGCCCAGCGTCACCCCATAGCCGAGCGGCGCGTAGATCGTGTCCTTTGCGGTCGGATCGTCGTCGATGCCCTGGACGTGGCCCAACAGCATCGTCGTCGGCTTGTTCGGCCCGTTAGTCAGCGACGTGGCGATCAGGCTCGGGGAATAGCTGCCCGCCCAGGCCGAGCCTGCAAACGCGAGCGTGGCGAGTGCGGCACTGGCGGCTATCGCCAGGCGAATGGTGTGTCTCATAAAACGTTCCTTTCCTCGGAGTCCATGACGTGAGACGAAAAGCGCAACGTTGAGTTAACAGGTCGCCGGACTACCGGGTCAAACAGCCGGGCCGGGATCAGCGCGAAACCGGATGGGCGAGGAGCGGCAAAGACATGCTCGCGGGCCCGACGTCGAGCCGTGCCGTGTGCGGGACGCTCGACAGGTAGAGGAGGTCGCCGGGATCCTGGGCGGTGGACGACCCGGCGACCGTCAAGCGCAGCCGCGAGCCGGGCGGCACGTTGGTCACCTGGCTGATCATCCGGATCGCCAGGCGCTTCGGCCGCCTTCCGAGTCGCACGCGCCTGCCGCCCGCGCTGACCACGATCTCCTTGCCCTGGGGAGTCAGCGCGGAGAGGACGACGACGACGTGCGGCCAGCCGGTCGTGCTCGCAAGCGAGACATGGACGAATGGTGCGCCGAAGGTCTCGACGCGTAGTCGCCTTCGTCTCAGCGTGCGCGTGACCTTCCCGTCAGAGGCGATCGTCGCAGTGCCCGGAAACGAGAGCGAGAGCGTGCGCCGGGGAGGCAGGGCGCGGTAGGAGAAGGTCCGCCCGGTCCACGGGTCCGGCGCGAGCTCCACGGGACGTCGCTTGTCGATCCCGTTCGGAAGGCCCTTCAGGAAGCGGTCGAACCAGAGCCGCACCTCCGGAACGACGTGCTCGAGCTCCCCCGCGGGCCGCGGCGACGGTGCATGACCGAAGTCGGCGAGGTAGAGGCGCTTCGGGCCTTTCGTCCGGGTCCACGGAGCGAGGGCCTGGTCGACGTCGAATGCGAAGTCGCGCCGCCCCTGGAGGAGAAAGGTCGGCACCTTGATCCGGCCGAGCAGCTGGCGGGTCGAGCGCTGTCGCGTGAAAGCCCGGACCGCGGCCAGGTTCGTGCCGGCGAGCGCGTCCTGGAGGATTGGCTCGACCTCGGGCGCGGCTCGGGCAGCGATCGACTGCCAGAAGCCGAGGATGACGCCTGAGCGGGCCAGGTCTTGAGGCGCGAGCGCAGCGTAGAGGTCGGTCCAAGCAGCGGCGACGCCGATCGCGGCGAACGGAACGCCCTCGGCGGTCGCGCGCCAGATGGCGCCGCCTCCGTACGAGTAGCCGAAGGCGCCGATCTGCTTCGGGTTGATGTTGTCGCGCGAGGCCAGCCAGTTGAAGAGCTCGCGCACGTCCTGGATCTCGCGCGGCCCGTCGATCGAGACGAGCCCCTGGGAGTCGCCGTGCCCGCGGGCGTCGAACGTCAGGGCGGCGTAGCCCTGCGGGACGAGGTACGTCTCCGCGATCGAGTTGATCGACATCCCGACCGCGTTCTGGGTGTAGGTGCGGCTCTCGCCGATCCCATGCAGGAGAATCACGGCCGGCCAGCCGCCGGCGGGGGGCGTGCCGTCCGGTAGGTAGTAGCTGGAGGCGATCTGAATCCCGTCGCTCATCGGGATCACGGGGTCGGTCTTGATGAAGGCAGACGCGGTGCCCGGAGCCGCCAAGACGAGGACGGCGAGGGCTGCGAGGAGCGATCGCATGCCGCGAGCCTACAATCGCGGCATGGATCCTCGTCCGGTAGGCGTCTTCGATTCGGGCACGGGCGGGCTGACCGTCCTGCACGAGTGCCTCGTCACGATGCCGCACGAGGACTTCGTGTATCTCGGCGATCTCGCGAGGCTCCCGTATGGCCCGCGGCCGCTGGACGAGATCCGGCGCTTCGCCGGCGAGATCGCCGGCTATCTCGAGGGGCAGGGCGTCAAGTTGATCGTCGCGGCCTGCAACGCCGCAACGTCGGCCGCGCTTCCCGAGCTCCAGGCGCGGCTTTCCGTGCCGATCGTCGGAGTCATCACGCCCGAGGCGCACGCGGCCGTCCAGACGACGCGCAACCGGCGGATCGGCTTGCTTGCGACCCAGGCGACGGTCACGGCCGGCAGGTACGCGGAGCTCGTCCGCACGCTCGACGCCGGTGTCAGCTTCTTTCCCGTCGCCTGTCCGCGCCTCGTGCCGCTGATCGAGAGCGACGAGCCCTTCGGCGAGGAGACGGTGCAAGCCGTCCGCGAGTACTCCGCTCCGCTGAAGGAGGCGGAGGTCGACACCGTCATCCTCGGTTGCACCCACTACCCGCTGATCCGCCCGATCTTCCAGCGTGTCTTCGGCCGTGGCGTGACGCTCATCTTCTCGGCAGAGGAGACCGCACGGGAAGTCGCCGAGACACTCGAGCGGAAGGAGATCGGCAACGAGCCGAGCCGGGAGGGCGCGTATCGCTTCCTGACGACCGGCGACCCGGCGCGGTTCCGCGTGCTCGGCGAGCGCTTCCTACAGCTACCGCTCGGCGAGGTCGAGCAGGTCGCAATCGCCGAGCTGGAGGCGGCAGCCGCGTGAGTCGGCCGAGCGGACGACGTCCGGACGAGTTGCGAGAGCTCGAGATCCAGCCGGACTATCTCGAGCAGGCGAACGGATCGGCTCTGATCTCGTTCGGCAAGACGCGAGTGCTCTGCACCGCGTCGATCGAGGAGGGCGTGCCCCGCTGGCTCTCCGGCCGGGGTCGTGGGTGGCTGACGGCCGAGTACTCCATGCTCCCGGCCTCGACGGGTCAGCGCACCCAGCGGGAGGCAAGCTCGGGGAAGCAGAAGGGCAGGACGGTCGAGATCCAGCGGTTGATCGGCCGTGCCCTGCGCGCCGTCGCCGACCTGGACGCACTGGGCGAGCGGACGCTCTGGCTCGACTGTGACGTCATCCAGGCGGACGGCGGCACCCGCTGCGCGGCGATCTCCGGCGCCTACGTCGCGGCGCGTCGCGCGCTCGACCACATGGGGCTCGGGAAGGTCCTCATGGATTCCGTCGGCGCCGTCTCGGTCGGCATCGTCGACGGCGAGCCCATGCTCGACCTCGACTACGCGGAAGATTCGTCGGCCCACGTGGACGTCAACGTCGTCATGGCGGGCGACGGGCGCCTGATCGAGGTTCAGGCGACCGCCGAGCGCGCGCCCCTCGACCGGGGCCAGCTCGACGAGCTCCTCGACCTCGCCGCGGGCGGTATCGAGGAGATCGGACAGGCGCAGCAGGACGCAGTGGAGGCGGTTCGTGCCTGAGCTCCATTTCGCTGAGGTGCTTCTGCGCGTCGTCCTGGCCGGCGTTCTCGGCGGTGCGATCGGCGTCGAGCGCGAAATCAGGGAGCGCGAGGCCGGCCTTCGAACGCACCTTCTCGTCGCCGTCGGCGCTGCGCTCTTCACGCTCGTCTCCGCGTACGGCTGGCACGACTTCCACTTCTCGAACGCAAGCGGCGTCACCTACGACCCGACGCGAATCGCGGCGCAGATCGTGACGGGGATCGGCTTCCTCGGCGCGGGCGCCATCATCCGGCAGGGGATCTCGGTTCGCGGGCTGACGACGGCCGCGAGCCTGTGGGTCGTGGCCGCGATCGGGGTTGCTGCAGGAGCCGGCTATTACACCGGCGCGGTGATCACGACCGTCGTCGTGCTCGTTAGCCTCTGGCCGCTTCGAATCCTCGCGTATCGGCTCATCGAGCGGATCCGGCCGGGCGAGAGGAGGCTCGAGGTGGAGCTACGAGCGAACGAGAGCCCCGCACTGCTCCTCGACACCCTGGAGAGCCACGGGGGCGCGGTGCGCGCCTTCGAGGTGGAGGACTCGAATGACCGCCGCCGTGTCGTCCTCGACCTGCGGCTCGAGGGCCATCAGCCGCACGCCTTGACGGCGGCGCTCATGCGCCTCGAGCCGGTGCTCGGGGTGCGGTGGACCGACTAGCCCTCCTTGCCTCGGGTAACGAGAACAAGCTCCGGGAGCTGCGCCACGCTCTGCCCGGTTGGGACCTCGAACTGCTCGACACCGAGGCGTACCCGCCCGAGAACGGGGAGACGTACTACGAGAACGCCCGTGCGAAGGCCGAGTTCGGCAGGACGCTCGAACCGCGGCGCTGGGTGCTCGGTGAGGACTCGGGAATCGAGATCGAGGGCCTCGGAGGCGGGCCGGGCGTAGGGTCGGCGCGCTGGGCCGCCGGCAAAGAAGCAGAGAAAGCAGTCGAGGCGTTGCGCCGCATCGAGGGCGAAGGCCGCAGGGCCCGCTACGTCTGCGAGCTCGTCGCGATCTCGCCCGACGGAAGCGAGCACCGGGGCACAGGCATCCTCGAGGGCCGGATCGCCCAGAAGCCGAGCGGCACCGGCGGCTTCGGCTTCGACCCGGTCTTCGTCCCCGAGGGCGAAGAGCGCACAGTCGCGGAGCTCGGCGACGAGTGGAAGCTGGGGAATTCCCACCGCGCCCGAGCCGCGACAGCCCTTCTCGAAGAGCTCACGTCAAAGACTTAGCAACAGTCTGTTGCAAAGAAGGAGGTGTGTCCCGCTCAGGCGAGGCCTGTCGCTTCTTCTAGCTCGACGGCCTGGCCGCGCCCCCGGGCCAGCCACCAGTTGACCTCGGCGCCGAAGACGATCACGTTCGCCATCAGGTAGAGCCAGACGAGCAGGAGCGCAGGCGCCCCGAAGGCCTGGAGCGCAATCACGTTCTTCGAGAGCCGCAGGTAGATGGGCAGCGTTTGGAAGCTCGCTTCCAGCGCGACCGTGGCGATGATCGTCCCCGGGATCACCTCACCGAAGCTGAGCTTCACGTTCGTCAGCAAGTAGTAGACGGAAAAGAGAAAGACAAAGACGGCGAGCGTCGAGAGGATGATCGAGCTGCCGTACGCCACGTAGTCGTTGGCGAAGAAGCCGCCCGCGAGGCGCTTCAGCACCTCGTAGCCGACCGAGCCGGCGAGCAACCCGACGAAGAGCGTGACGAGCGAGCCCACGAGAAAGAGGACCGCGATCAGCTTCCCGTGCAAGAAGGAGCGGTTGGGCTTCCCGTAGACGATGTTGAACGCGGACTCGAGGACGCTGAAAAGCGAGAGCGACGTCCAACCGATGAAGAGACCACCGATGATCCCGAGCGCGGTCGCGTGTGTCTGGACCGAGCGGACGACCTTCAAGATGCCCTCGATCGAGCTCGTCGGGAACGCCTTGTTCAGCTCCGTGACGAGGAAGCTCGACTCGTCGGCGCGGCCCGCGAAACCGAGCAGCGCGAGCGCGAGGAAGAGGAGCGGGACGAAGGAGAGGAGCGCGAAGTACGCGATCATCGCCGCGAGATGAGTGCCGCGGTCGGCGAAAAACTTCGAAAAGACCTCTCGCATCGTGCGGGAGGCTAATCTCTCCGCGATGACGGAGGCTCAGACCGCGCTCGCCGAGCTGACGGAGATCTCCTCCCAGGTGGAGGCCGCTGTCCTCTTCGACGGCAGCGGCGCCGTCGCTGCGGCGACTGTGAGCGCCGAAGCTGCGGCCCGGTTCGCATCCTCCGCGCGCGCTCTCCTGGAATCGGCCCAGCAGCTTCGCGAAGGCGAGCTCAGGCAGGTCGAGGCCGCGACCGGCGAGGGGAGCCTCTTCGTCGCCCGCGAAGGCGAGCAGCTGATCGCGGCCGTCACTTCGCCGGAGCCGACTGCCGGCCTCGTCTTCTACGACCTCAAGAGCTGCTTGCGGCGCGCCGTCGAGAAGCCCAAGCCGAAACGCCGATCCCGAGCCCAGGCCGGTGGGACGCCGTAGGCTCGCCGCGGTCCTGCTCGGGGCCGCTTCGCTGTTGGGCATCGGGCTCTACGCGAGGCGGGGCCGGGAGCGCGAGCGCCTGGATCTCTACTTTGCGGACGGCTCGATGGTCTCGATCGACGGTGCCTCGCCGGAGGCGGCACGTTTCCTGCCGCTCGCCCACGACGCCCTGCGCGCGGCTCGCTCGTGAAGCGGGAAGAGCTAGCCGCCGCTCTCTGCGAGCACGCGTACCTAGAGGGCGATTTCGTCCTCCGCTCGGGGCGTCGCTCGAACTACTACCTGGACAAGTATCGGTTCGAGACCAGGCCCGACTTGCTCGCCGCGCTTGGCGACCACATCGCGGCAGCCGTCGCGGAGCACGAGCCCGACGCAGCGCGGCTCGCGGGGCCGGAGCTGGGCGCCGTGGCTCTCGCGGCGGCCACGTCGCTCTCGTCCGGTCTGCCGTTCCTGATCGTCCGCAAGGAGACCAAGGACTACGGGACCGCGAACCGCCTCGAAGGGGCGTACGAACAGGGCGAGCGCATCTGCCTCGTCGAGGACGTCGTCACAACCGGCGGCGCCGCAGTCGATGCTCTGGACGCACTCCGCGAAGCCGGTCTTGAGTGCCGGATCGCGGTCTGCGTGGTCGACCGGGAGGAGGGCGGAGTGGACGCTCTCGCGCGCCGTGGAGCCCGTCTCGTCCCCCTTTTTCGGGCAGGAGAGTTGCTCGCAGCGCAGAAAACCGCCGCAAAACCGCATGGTTGAGCCGAAACCGCTTGACTGTTAGGGTCCGACTGCGGATAACTGAACCGGTAGAGGGAGGATGCACGTGACAAAGCAGGAGTTCGTCGACAAGGTCGCCGACAGGGCGAATCTCTCGAAGCGCGACGCGGCCGAGGCCGTGGACGCCTTCCTGGACTCGATCACCGATGTCCTACGCGGAGGCGGCGAGGTCGCCTTCACAGGCTTCGGGAAGTTCACGACCCAGGCGCGCGCTGCACGCCAGGGCGTCAACCCGCGGAACCCCACCCAGCGGGTGCAGATCCCCGCGACAACTGTTCCGAAGTTCTCTGCTGGTAGCCAGCTCAAGCAGGCAGTCAAGAGCGGCGCCGGCCACCCGATGTAGCCCACCCGCAATCGAAGCTTTACGGGGGCCGCGGTTTTCGCGGCCCCCGTTGTCTTCCTCGACAGCATCGTTCTTTAGCGTCACGGAACAACTGCCCGAACTGCGTACACGGCCACGCCGGCAAAGCCGGCCAGCGGTGTTTTCCGGGCGCGCAGCTATTCTGACCTCGATGGCGCAAGACCTCGAGGCCGCACCCAGGATCGGCGCGGCGACGTTCGGCGACCGACTCGCCGAGGCAGTCGAACGGAAGCGGAGCCAGCTGATCGTCGGGCTCGATCCTGTTACCGATCTGCTTCCCGTCGAGCTCGCCGGCGACGCTCACCTCGGTCGTGCCGAGGCCGCAGAGGCGTGCGGGCGGTTCTGTCGCGGCGTGATCGATGCGGTCGCCCAGTACGCGGTCGGCGTCAAGCCCCAGCTGGCGTTCTTCGAAGCGCTCGGCTCGGAGGGAATGCGCGCCTTCGAGGATGTCTGCGCCTACGCGCGCACTGCCGGCCTGATCGTGCTCGCCGACGCGAAGCGCGGCGACATCGGCTCGACTGCGCGGGCCTACGCGACGGCCTATCTCGAGCCGCGCGAGGACGAGCCTCCGTTGGCGGACGCAATGACGGTTAGCCCTTACCTCGGCCGCGATTCGCTCGAGCCGTTCTTCGCTGCCTGCCGGCGCGAGGGCGCAGGCGTCTTCTGCCTCGTCAAGACGTCGAACGAAGGGGTCAGAGACATCCAGGATCTTGCGCTCTCGGACGGGAGCCCGCTTTGGCAGCACGTCGCCCGGCTCGTCGCGGAGTGGGGTGAGGAGCTCGTGGGCGAGCGTGGCCTGTCCAGCATCGGCGCCGTCGTGGGTGCGACCCACGCGCGCGCGATCGGCGAGGCTCGGAAGCTCCTTCCGCGGGCGGTGCTGCTCCTCCCCGGAGTCGGCGCGCAGGGAGCGAGCCCGGCGGACGTCGCTCCGGCCTTCACGAGCGGGCCGGCGAGCGCGCTCGTGGCCGCATCGCGCTCGGTGCTCTACGCCTTCCGGACCACAGACGACGACTGGCGTTCGGCCGCCGCGGGCGAGGCGGCGCGGCTCAAGAGCGAGGTCTGGACGGCCTCAGGCTGGTGAGAGAACTAGATTGGCGGGCGGAGGCCCGGCGCTATGCGCTGCCGGTCGCGTTCCTGCTGCTCGTCACGGCTGCGGTGCTCGTCGTCCGCGGCTCGCTTTGAGCCACGGGTAGATTTCCCGCTCGTGAACCTCAGGCTAGGAGGGCTCCTCGTCGCGGCCGTCCTCGTGCTCGTCCCTTCGGCCTACGCGGCCGGGCCAAGCGTGGACGCGCGCGCGTACCTCGTCGAGGACGGGCGCACGGGGGAGGTGCTGCTCGCCGGGAACCCGGCACGGCAGCTTCCGATCGCCAGCCTCACGAAGATGATGACCGTACTCCTGACGCTCGAGCGGGCGCAGCTCTCCGACATCGTCACCGTCTCGCCCGACGCAGCCGAGATCGGTGAGTCGAGCGTTCACCTGCACGCCGGCGAGCACCTGACCGTCCGGGACCTCGTCGAGGCGTGCTTGATCCAGAGCGCAAACGACGCGGCCTGGGCGCTCGCCGACCACGTCGGGCGCGGAAGCGAGAGCCGCTTCGTGGCCATGATGAACCGGCGCGCGCGCCAGCTCGGGCTCTCCCAGACGCACTTCGTTCGTCCGGACGGGCTCGACGCGGCGGGCCACGTGTCGAGCGCCCGTGACGTGACGACGCTGGCCCGCATCCTCATGCAGAAGCCCGTCGTCAGGCAGATCGTCGCCATGAGAGACGCGACGATCGCCGGCGGGCGTCACTTGCACACCTGGAACGACCTGCTCGGCAGCTATCCGGGCGTCGTCGGCGTAAAGACCGGTCACACGACTGCGGCCGGCTGGTCGGAGGTCGCCGCCGTGCGCGGCCCAGGTGTCACCGTCTACGCAACGGTGATCGGCAGCCCGGCCCGATCGACGCGGAATGCCGACCTCGTGGAGCTCATGAACTGGGGGCTTTCGCGCTTCCGCGTGGTCTCGGTCATCTCGGCCGGCCGTTCCTATGCGCGTGCCGAGATTCCGTACGGGCGGGGGAACCTGGCGCTCGTCGCACCGCGGACTCAGCGGCGAGCCGTCCTCGTCGGGCGGCCGCTCGTGGAGCGCGTCGTAGCGCCCGTCGGGGTCGAGCTGCCTGTCCACAGGGGCGACCAGCTCGGCGAGGTACGCGTGTTCGACCGACGACGACTGATCGCGAGCTCGCCGCTCGTTGCCGCGCGCTCGATCTCGAAGCCGAGCCCTCTCGACCGCGCAGGCTGGTACGTGCGGCGCGCCGCCCACAACATGTGGGGCTGGATACCGTGATCGCATGATCATCACCGTCACCCTGAACGCGGCTCTCGACCGGACGCTGACCGTGCCGAACTTCCAGCGGGGCCAGCGGCACCGGGCCAGCGGAGGCGGGCTGACACAGGCCGGCGGGAAGGGCATCAACGTCGCCCGTGCGCTGAAGCGGCTCGAGGTGCCGGTGGTAGCCACGGGTCTCGCCGGCGGCCTGACCGGCACGCGCATCGTCGAGGAGCTGACCGCCGAGGCGATCCTCAACGACTTCGTGCGGATCGGCGACGAGTCCCGTACCTCGACCGCAGTGGTCGACCCGACCGGGTCCTCGTACACAGAGATCAACGAATGGGGCCCCCACGTCGAGCCGGAGGAGCTCGAGATTCTCCGTGACAAGCTCCACTACCTCGCGAGCGGCGCCCAGGCGGTCGTCTTCTCGGGCTCGCTGCCGCGCGGTGTCGAAGACGACTTCTACGCGGAGGCGATCCGCGACCTGAACCGGCGAGGCGTGGACACGGTTCTCGACTCGGAAGGTGAGCCGCTGCGCCTCGGCACGAGTGCCGAGCCGTTCCTCGTCTCGCCGAACCAGCGAGAGGCCGAGAGCCTCGTCGGCCAGGAGTTCCACGAGGACCAGGACTTCGTGGTTGCGCTCGATTCCGTCGTCGAGCTCGGCGCGCGCAACGTGCTCATCACCCAGGAATCGGGCTGCTTTGCGCTCCTGCACGAGGAGCGCGAGGTGAAGCGGTTCCGCTGCGTCGCACCGCGTGTCGAAACGATCTCCTCGGTTGGCTCTGGCGACGTCCTCTTGGCCGGGTTTCTCGCCGCTCGCCATACGGGCAAGCCGATCGACGAGGCGCTACGAGCCGCGGTTGCGGCCGGAGCCGCCTCGACGCTCGAGGTGGGCGCCGGCCGCTTCGACCCCCGCGATGCGAGCCGCCTCACGGGAGGTGTCGAGGTCGTGGAGCTCGAGCCGGTCGCTTCGTGACCTCCGGCTAGTGCGGTGAGAGATAGTTGGCGACTATCCGACCGTTCTCGCCCCAGGCGATTCTGCGGCCTTCGATCGAGAGGCCGATGGGTGTTCCCTTCGCGACCGCCACGGTCGACTCGCGCCCACTCCTCGCGTTGAGAACGTGAATTGTTTGCGCGCTGGAAAAGACGACCGTCTCCCCGGCGATAGAAAGGTCCGTCGCGTCCGATGGGACATCCGCCGTGGCCTGGCGGTGCCCGTCGTCAACGGAGTAGGTCTCAATTCGGGTCGACGACTCCTCGTGGACCAGAAGGACAACGAGACCAGGCGCGAGTGCGACCGCCGTGGCTCGCCCGCTGTGCTTGAAGCGTCCGAGTAGTTCTCCCTTTGAACATCGCGAACCTCGACCGGGGTGTTCTCGTCGGAGAACGGCCGGTAGTTGTCGTCGATGCCCGCCTGGCGAAGAAGGGCTGCACGCCGACCGGACACGGCAACCGCGAACGCTTCGGGGGCTCCTGGAACGGGGACGGCCTTGGGGCCGGCGACTCGCATCGGGGATCCGCCGATCGTGTACACAAGCGTTGTCCCGTCGCCTGCCATGTTGAAATCGTGCTCCTCGCCCTCCTCTAAGTACTCCCACTCGTCGAGCGTTCGGACGCTCCGGTCGGAGAGGGACGCCGTTTTGAGATGCTCGTAGCCGAAGTTGCCATGGCTGAAGTCGCTCCAGAGTGCTCGGCCGCCTGCGAACGCGAACGTGATCGAGAAGCCGTCTCCGCCGAATCCTGGGAGTGCGTCCCGTCCCCGAATCCGCGTCTCAGCACCCGTTGCGATTGTCCGGATGTGCAACGCAGGGTACGCATCGCCGGGCTCGTCCCTCCACCACGCGAGCTGACCGCCGTCTTGCGCGAACGCGAACAAACCCGGAGTGCTGACAAGCACCCGTGGGGGGGCCAGCGCACGTGGCGGCGGAGCGTCGGACCTCGGCTGCTGCGACGTCCCGCACCCAGCCAAGATGACCAGCAGCGAGAGCGCGGCCAGGCCGCGCCGCAGGGGTGTCAAGCTCACTTGATACGATCGGTTGCCACTTGAGAGGCGAAGCACGAGAGGGATTTTCACGCCCAGGCGACCCACTTTGCCTGGGCTTTTTTGATCAGGCGCCGAGGGGTGCTTCGTGGAGGTAGAGATCGGCCGCGGCAAGAAGGCGCGCCACGCTTACGGGTTCGACGACATCGCGATCGTCCCGAGCCGCCGTACGCGCGACCCTCAGGACGTCGACATCGGCTGGAAGCTCGGGCCGCACCTGCTCGAGCTGCCGCTGCTCGGCTCGGCGATGGACGGTGTCGTCTCTCCGCAGACGGCGATCGCGCTCGGCAAGCTCGGCGGCCTCGGTGTCCTCAACCTCGAGGGCATCTACACGCGCTACGAGAACCCTGACGTCGAGCTCGAGCGCATAGCGAAGCTCTCCAAGGACAAGGCGACGCGGGGTCTCCAGGAGATCTACGCGCGACCGGTCGAGCCGAAGCTGATCGCCGAGCGGATCGAGGAGATCAAGCGCGCCGGGGTTCTCGCTGCGGGCTCACTGACGCCGCAGCGCGTGCAGGAGCACTACGAGCTCGCGCTCGAGGCCGGGCTCGACATCCTCGTCATCCAGGGCACCGTCGTCTCCGCCGAGCACGTCTCCTCGAACGGCCAGGCGCTGAATCTGAAGGAGTTCATCTCCGAGCTCCCGATCCCGACGCTCGTCGGGGGCTGCGCCTCGTACCAGACCGCGCTGCACCTGATGCGCACGGGAGCGGAAGGTGTGCTCGTCGGTGTCGGCCCCGGTCACGCGTGCACGACCCGCGGCGTCCTCGGCGTGGGCGTGCCGCAGGCGACGGCGATCTCCGACGCCGCGGCGGCGCGCGTCCAACACCTCCTCGAGACT
>JBGOSR010000028.1:0-16530 GCA_041476065.1 Gaiellaceae bacterium | reverse complement strand
TTGCCTCGTCGATAAGGTCCGGCCGCGCCGTCAGGAGGATCCGCTGCACCCTAGTGCCGGGGGCGGGACTCGAACCCGCACGCCCCCGGAGGGGACACCTGATTTTAAGTCAGGCGCGTATGACCAGTTTCGCCACCCCGGCGGCGGTAAGGGTACTACCGACCCGGCTGGAGCTGGCTCAACGGGAAGCCCTCGGGGCCATGACCCCGATAGGCGTCGCGAAATGTCTTGAACGCCTTCTCGTTGAAGTCCTTGCAAACGGAGAAGTGCCCTTCGCCGTAGTACCCGTTCTTCTGATACTTGGCCGAATCGCCTGTCCACGCTGCGAGAGCGATTTTCGTGCCGTACCCCGCGTAAGGCGTCGCCACCATGCCGACCGGGCTCGATCTGTAGAAGCTCCCCAGCTTGTCCTTCGTCTGTGCCGAGATCTTTGGCCCGTACCAGATGACGACCGCGCCGTGCTCGAGATTGTGAACCACGACCCTCGGGTTCACGATCGCGTCGTAGAAGTTGAACGGGGCCGCGGTTCCGTAGTGCTGACCACCCGACGGAGGATGCGTGACCCATTTGATCTTCGCGACCAGCGAGTTGACGTGCATATCACCGCCCTTGGGAGGGGGCATGGTGTACTCACGGAAGGTGCACCCCGCCTTGCTCATCGCCGCAGCGACGGCGCTCTTCGAGCCGCCACCACCGCCCCCGCCGCTGCCGATAGCGACGTACGCGATGACGGCGCCGAGGATGACGAGCCCGGAAGCCGAGAAGATCATGAGATAGAGCAGCGTTCGGCGCTCGGAGGGCGTTCGCGTGTCCGAGCGCTGCTTGGGCGCCTGCACCGGTCGACGGGGAGGCGGCGGAGTCCTGGCCTTCTTCGCCAAATCGGTCCGATGGTAGCAACGCCCTATACTCCCGCCCCTAACTGAGGAGGCGCGGAATGGGATTCCTGGACAAGCTGATGGGACGCGGGAAGAAAGCCGCCGGCGACATGACCGGCGACGCTTCGCTCCGCCATGAAGGCATGCATCAGGAGCAGGAAGGCATGGCCGAGGAGCGCGCCGCCACCGCGGAGGATCACGCGCAGGAAGCCCGTGAGGAGGCCGCGGAGCACCACGCAGAGCGCGAAAGCTAGTCGCGCGGGCGTCGTCCGACGCCATCTCTAGCGTTTTGCGGTCCTATGTGGATCGTGGTCTTCATCCTGCTCGCTTTCGGCGGCGTCGCCGCCTGCGCCGTCTGGTTCGTTCGCAACCTGCGGACTGAACTGGGCGCGCTCCGAACCGAGGCCGGCGCACAGCTCGCCGAGCGGAACGCCGCGGTCGACCGCCGGCTCGAGGCGATGACCTCGACGCTCGACCGCCGCCTCGAGAGCACGTCCAAGACGGCGACCGAGATCCACCAGCAGCTCGGCCAGCTAGGCCGCGCGAACGAGGAGATCCTCGCCCGGGCGAACGACCTCAAGCGGCTCGAGCAGGCGCTTCGGCCACCGAAGGCGCGGGGCGGCTTCGGCGAGCTCCTGCTCGCGAACCTACTCAGCGACCGGCTTCCGCCTGGCGCCTATGAGCTCCAGTACGGGTTCCGCAGCGGCGAGCGGGTCGACGCCGTGATCAAGGTCGACCAGCTCGTCCCGGTCGACGCCAAGTTCCCGCTCGACAACTTCGAGCGGCTCGTCGAAGCCGAGAGCGACGAGCACCGCGTGCTCGCCGAGCGGGCGTTCGCGCGCGACCTGAAGATCCACGTCGACGCGATTGCGGAGAAGTACATCCGTCCCGACGAGGGAACCTACGACTTCGCGCTCATGTACCTCCCCTCCGAGGGCGTCTACTACGAGCTCGTGTGCGGCAAGACGGGTGCCCTGCTCTCCTACGCGCACGACAAGCGGGTCTTCCCGGTGTCGCCGACGACGTTCACGTCCCAGCTGCAGGTGATCGCGCTCGGCCTGAAGGGGATGCAGATCGAGCACCGCGCACAGGAAGTGATGGCGTACTGCGCCCAGCTACAGCAGGACTTCGGCCGCTTCCAGGACGACTTCCAGGTCGTCGGTAAGCACCTCGGGCACGCACAGTCGAAGTACGCCGAGGCCGACCGGCGCCTGGATCGCTTCGAGGGCAAGCTCGAGCAGGCCGCCGACTGGGAGGATGCCGCGGTCGAGCCCGCCGAGGCGCACGAGCTCCCCCGCGCCGTCGACGCGGCCTGATCTCGCTTCCCCGACCGGCGGTGGGCTCCCGCCGGGCGAAGCCCGGCTCCGCCCACCGCCTCGCGCCGCTGGACCCGCTCCAGCCGGCGGGCCGTGTGGCTAACACTGTCCCCCCGGCCTACGCGGGCCCAGCGACACGTCAGGAAACCGAGATGGAGCTAACGAGCGGGGATCAGGTCGTAGCCGTAGTTGACGACCTGCCAGTGACCGCTCGTGTAGCTGACCCAGAGGCGGAAGCGGGCATTGAGCGCGACTACGCCCTCGGTGGGCATGACCTGGCTCCCCTGGAGCCCATAGACGAAGCAGTCCTTACCGGCGCCGACAACGGGGTTGACGGGGCAGTTGTGCCGCAGGGCTCCGGGCCCGCGGACCTTGCGGATACCGTCCTGTCGGAGCGAATCCTGGAAGTGCCGCATCTGGCGGGTCAGGAGAGGGGAGATGTCCCCGGCAACCGCATCCCACCGTCCGGCGACAAGCCGATGCGCGAAGCCGTCCGCGAATCCCTGAGCGCTCTGAATCGGCGGATTCTTGGACGCCTTCGAGCCGCCACAACCCGCCGCGGCGAACGAGGCGATGATCGCGATCGCGATCGCCGGGAGGAGCCGATCGGTCAGGCCGCCGCCGTCTGCTCCTGCTTCAGGTAGCGAATGAGACCGCCGGCTACGACGATCTCCCGTTCCCGGGGGAGCAGGTCGTGGGTGAGCGTGATCTCTAAGTCGGCGTCCTTGATCTCGCAGGGCAGGTTGTCGAGCCCGTCGGAGATCTCCCGCAAGCCCGAGATGTGCCATGTCTGTCCCAGCTCGGCCTTGTCGTAGTCGGACTCGTCTTTGAAGAGCAGCGGGACGATCCCCTGCGCGATCAGGTTGCGCCGATGGATCCGCGCGAAGCTCTTCGCGATCACCGCGCGGACGCCGAGCTGCAGGGGCGCGAGCGCCGCGTGCTCACGGCTCGAGCCCTGGCCGTAGTTGTCACCGGCGACGATGAAGCCTCCACCCCACTCCTTCGCGCGGCGCGGAAACTCCGGGTCCCGGAGCTGGAACGTGAACTCGGCGATCGCCGGCACGTTCGAGCGGTACGCCATCACCGTCGCGCCGTCCGGCGAGAGATCCCCGGTCGAGATGTCATCGGGAGCGACGATCAGCACTCGCATCTCGACGCTGTCCGGAAGCTCGTCCTGCACCGGCGGCGGCTTGATGTTCGGGCCGCGCGGGATCTCGATCGACGCGGCCTCAGCAGCGGGTGCCGGCGCCAGGATGTGCGCCTGGACGACGGCCGGCCGTGCGGGTGGGCGCTCCGGCATCTCCGGCACCGACAGCTCTCGCGGGTCGGCGATCTCGCCTTTCAGCATCGAGGCCGCGGCGACCGCGGGCGAGCACAGATAGACCTGGTCGTCAGCCGTCCCACTCCGGCCCGGGAAGTTCCGGTTGAACGTGCGGAGCGAGCTCGCGCCGGAAGGAGGCGCCTGGCCCATGCCGACGCACGGTCCGCAGGCTGGTTCGAGCATGCGCAGGCCCGCCGTCATCAGGTCGACGTAGGTGCCCGACTGCGTGATCTGGTCGAGGATCTGGCGAGAGCCCGGAGTCGCGGTCGCGGAGATGAGCTTCTCCGAGATCTCACTGCCTCGGAGGACGGCACCCACGAGCGCGAGGTCCTCATACGACGAGTTGACCGACGAGCCGATGCAGACCTGGCTCAACTCGGTACCCGCGATCTCGTCGACCGGGACGACGTTATCCGGGCTGGACGGCTTGGCGACGAGCGGGACGAGCTGCGCGAGGTCGATGTGCTCTTCCTCGTCGAAATCCCCCGTGTTGCCGGTCTCGAGCGCGACGAAGTCCTCTGGCCGCTCCTGTTCCACCAGCCAGAGCTTCGTCTCCTCGTCGGCAGGGAAGATCGCGCCTGTCGCGCCGAGCTCGGCGATCATGTTCGCGATCGTGCCGCGCTCGGTGTAGCTAAGCGTCGCCACGCCGGGCCCGGTGAACTCGAAGATCGCGCCGCGCCCGCCGCGCACCCCGCGCCGCCGCAGGAGCTCGAGGATCACGTCCTTCGCCTGGATCCACGGCCGCTGAAGGTCGTTCTCGAGAAAGACCCCGACGATCTTGGGACAGGGAAGCTCGAAGGAGTGGCCCGCCATGCAGACGGCGACGTCGAGCCCGCCGGCGCCGATCGCGATCATCCCGCAGGAGCCCGACTGGGTCGTATGGCTGTCGGCTCCGATCAGCGTCTCGCCGGGGACGGCGAAGCGCTCGCAGTGGATGTAGTGGCAGATCCCGTTCCCCGGGCGCGAGAACCACACGCCGTACTTCGCCGCCATCGCCTGCAGGAACCGGTGGTCGTCCGGGTTCTTGAAGTCGATCTGGAGGATGTTGTGGTCGACGTAGACGACGGCCGTGTCCACCTCGACGCGCTCGTGCCCGAAGAGCTCGAACTGCATCATCGCCATCGTCCCGGTGGCGTCCTGAACGAGCGTCTGGTCGACCGAGATCGCGATCTCGTGGCCGGGGACGAGCTCGCCCCGGGTCAGGTGCTCTTCGAGAATGGTGCGCGCGAGAGATGCCAACGTAGTCAAAGTATCGAAAAACCGCCGTCGCCCAGGCGAAGACTCGGTGTCGTCCCTGAAAACCACCTCTCGCTCCGAGGCTGTGCCCATCGCTCTCGGTTTCCTGACGTGTCGCTGGGCCCGCGTAGGCCGGCGGGACAGTGTTGGGCCACACGGCCCGCTCGCTGGAGGGCGCTCAGCGGCGCGAGGCGGCGGGCGGAGCGGGGCTTCGCCCCGCGGGAGCTCGCCGCCGGTCAGGGAAGCGAGAGGCTAGTAACGGAGGAGGGCGCCTATGCCCTCCACCGGATCGAGATCGCGATGGGCGGTAATCGCCCAGATGGTTCCTCCGTGGGCGACGACCTGGTGCACCGCGAGATCGAGCCCGTCGTCGCGCTGCTCCATCCCGGTGCCGTCGAGGGGGCATTGCCCGCCGGCTGCGGAGAGTCTCCCGCACGCGGGGCACTGCCAGGCTTCTCGATCTGCGTTCTCCGCATACAGCAGCACTTCGATCCGCTCGTCCGACGCGGCCTCCAGGGTCTCCGCCCAGCCGGAGCAGGCCCGGCCGCCGCTGCCCGCCTCCGCGCGCCAGCGCTCGATGATCTCTCCTTCGTCACGGCCGCGCGCCTCCTCGAGGATCGGCCCCGTCAGATCGAGCAGCTCGGCCGGCGACGCGTGCGCCTCGGCATTCGTCCAGGCCACGACAGCGCTCTGCGTCTCCTTCGAAAGCAGCTCCTCGAGCTCGGCGCGGGTCTCGTCCGAGCAGACGACGATCAGGTTCAGCGAGCCCATAGCCCGCACGCGGCGGTCGAGCTCCTCGGCCACGTCGCGTAGATGCTCTCCGACGAGCTTCTCGATGTGGCGCTGAAACCGCGACTGCGACCAACCGCCCTGATCGTGCCGGCCGGGAAGGTCGACCGTCCGGTCGGCGATCTCCTCGAGACGGCCGGAGCTCAACCGGAAGAGGTCACCCCGCTCACGACTGACGACCGCAACGATCGCTCCTTCTCCCCGGCCAACGAGCGGCACGAGCGGCGCGAGATGGAACTCTCCGCCCACGCGAATCCGGTCAGGAACTGACCCGGTCAGCGCACGAGGGCGCCAGACGTTGTCGAGCCCGGCAGAGAAGATCGCGAGCCCCTGCGCGCCGTCCCGGTCGAATTCGCTCTCGAAGTACTCGCGGATCCGATCGAAGTCGGCCTTGAGGGCGACCGTTTGATCATGCGTGAGTCCGCGGCTGTTCGCGCCGACGTGCCGCTCGCCTTCGGTGAGCAGCGAGTTGACGCGGACATCCGCGTCGCCTGCCGTCGGCACGATGCTCGGGTCGAGATCGATGTAGAGGCTGATTGCACAGCCCTTCTCAGCTCGAAACGCTGCGAGGTCGCGAAGCTGGTCCCACGTCACAGACTCGGCCATGTGCCCCCGTTCTTTTACCGGAAAGTCGGTGATTCTAAGCCTAGCGGCGGCGGATGAACGTGAGCTCCCACCGCACGTGCTCGACGACGCGGCCCGCCTCCCGACCCTCCACGTCGGTCTCCACCTCGGCCGTCCCGATCGCCGTTTGGCCGGGAATTCGCGGATCCATCAGCGCCTTCTCGGAGAGCTCTCCCTGGGCTTCCTCGAGACCCGAGTGAATCTTCTGGACGGCCGACGACTCTGGCGGGCACGCCATCGCGAGCTCGGGGAGGCGCGCCGGGTGGAAGGAGATTTCGTCCCGGGCGCTGCGGACGAAGCCGAGTCTCACTCCGCTCTTCGCCCGTCGCGCGTGGGCGCACCGTGAGCGTGTCACACGCGACTGGCAGGGAGCCTGGACCCTCGTTATCCGGGTTCCGGTCTGGCTGAGCTCGGCCTGGACGTACCGCACGAGCGCCGGCGAGTACGACACGCGCCCACTGCCGAGCGTCACGATGACGATCGTCGGCCGCACGCTTCGCAGTGTGACCATGCGGCGTCCGACGGATCGCCGTGACGTCGGGCAGCCGTTCTCTGTCGATTCGACCGTGGTGTTCCAGTCCTTCGTCACAGTCGCGTCGAGGGTGACGCGAAACACGACCCGCTTGGGCTGTGACGCCCCGTCAGCTGTGCTCGCGAGGACCGCGAGCAGGCAGGCGAGAGCCGTGCCGCCGATAACGCCGAAGTAACCCCTCGATTGCCGCAGACCCGCATCGTGCCTGCGCAAGGGGGGAAGTTTCAAGTAATCCGATTCGTTGAATACTCTGAGGGCCTGGAACGGCCCGAGACCTTTGGAGCGAAATGCCTGAGAAAGACGTTCGAGACCTGATCATCATCGGCGGGGGGCCGTCTGGGTATACGGCCGCCCTCTACGCAGCGCGCGCGAACCTCAATCCGCTCGTGATCGAAGGGGTGACGTTCGGCGGCCAGCTGATGATCACGAGCGACGTCGAGAACTACCCCGGGTATCCCGAAGGCGTGCTGGGCCCCGCGATGATGAAGGACTTCCGGGCACAGGCAGAGCGTTTTGGCGCGGAGTTCCTCACCGACGACGTGACGTCGGTGGATTTCTCCGAGCGGCCGTTCACCGTCGAAGTCGGCGACGACGAGTACCTGTCGCGCGCCGTCGTCGTCGCGACGGGTGCGAGCGCACGCCAGCTCGGCCTCGACTCCGAGAAGGCGCTCCAGGGCCGAGGCGTCTCCTACTGCGCCGTCTGCGACGCCGCCTTCTTCAGAGACAAGGTCGTCGTCGTCGTCGGCGGGGGCGACTCGGCGATGGAAGAGGCGATCTTCCTGACGAAGTTCGCGAAGAAGGTGATGATTTTGCATCGCCGGGACGAGTTCCGGGCCTCGCCGATCATGCTCGATCGCGCGCGGGCGAATCCGAAGGTCGAGTTCGTCACGAACGCGGTCGTCGAAGAGGTCCTCGGTGAGGAAGGCAAGGTGAGCGCCGTGGCCATCCGCGACCTGAACACCGGCGAGGCGAGAGTGATCCCGGCGCAAGGCCTCTTCGTCGCGGTCGGCCACGATCCAAATACGAGGCTCTTCCTCAATCAGCTCGACCACGACGAGCCCGGGTACCTGATCACGAAACCCGGCTCGACGGCGACGAACATCCCGGGTGTGTTCGCCGCGGGCGATGTCGTCGACCACACGTACCGGCAGGCCGTGACCGCCGCAGGAACCGGCGCGATGGCCGCTCTCGACGCCGAGCGGATGCTCGCGGCCGAGGAGGGGCACGAGGCGACCGCCCTCATCGCCCCACGGATCGAAGCGGAAACCGCAGAGGTCTAGCCGGAGCCGGCACTACCCTCGTCTGAATGGCGAGGGCAGGCACCTGGGTCGATCTTCTCGACCCCGATCGAGCCGAGCTGGAGCGAGACCTCCCGAAGAGGCTGCACGTGAGCGCGGTCGACCAGCTCCTCACGCCTGCACAGCACGACGACGAGCCCAGGCCGACGCTCCAGGCGCATGGCGACTACATCTTCGGCGTCTTCCTCGTGGCAATCGCAGTACCGGACGAGGACCGGGTCTTCTACCAGGAGATCGACATCATCCTCACCGAAGACTTCCTGCTGACGGTGCGCAAGACTCCGCCCGACGAGGATCCGTACGACATCAGCAGGGTGAAAGAGATCTGCCCCGAGGACGGGGACCAGGAGGCAGGGCTGATCCTGTACCACCTCGTCGACGACGTTGCCGAGCGCTACCTCGACCTGATCGACGCCGTCAACGACGAGATCGACGAGCTCGAAGACCACGTCGAGGCCTGGCCGAACGAGAAGGTGCGCCAGCGGCTGTCGGACCTTCGGCACGACCTGCTTCACATCCGGCGCACGCTCGCGCCGACACGCGATGCGATCCGGAGCATCGTCGACGGGCGGCTCGAGCTCGAACGAAGAGCGGAGGCATTCCCACGCGAGGTCGAGCTGCATTTCGCCGACGCCTACGACAAGCTCCTCCGTGCCTCCGAAGGGCTCGAGCTCTCGCGCGACCTCGTCGCCAGCGCTCGCGACTACCACCAGGCGAAGATCTCGAACGACCAGAACGAGGTGATGAAGAAGCTGACGGCGATCGCTTCGATCCTCCTCGTCCCGACGTTCATCGTCGGGCTCTACGGGCAGAACTTCCAACATATTCCAGAGCTCGGCTGGGGCTTCGGCTACTGGTGGTCCTGGGGCTGGATCCTGCTCAGTACCGCCTTGCAGTTGGTGTACTTCCGCCGCAAGCGCTGGATCTAGCTAGCGCCGCCTCTTGAGCAGGGCCCAGGCGGCGCCGGCGATCACAGCCGCAACCACGACTCCCAGAGCGACGTAGCCGGCGGCGTGCAGAACCGCAATTGCCGCCTCGCCGACGAAATAGGCGAGGAGCCCGATCGTGACCGCCCAGCCGATCCCACCGGCGGCGTTCCAAGCGAGGAACCTCGGCCAGGGCATGTGATTCGCTCCTGCAAGCCAGGCCGCGGTCACCCGGAGAAAGGGCAGCCACCGGCCCAGGAAGACAGTCTTGCCACCGTGCCGAGCGAAGAACGCCTCGCCTCGACGAAGAAGGCCCCGGCGGTGCTCCTGGAGCCGCCCGGGGCGCTCGAGCAGCCGGCGCGCACCCTTGCGTCCGAGCAGGTACCCGAAGTTGTCTCCGACGATCGCGGCCGCGGCCGCCGTGGTCATAACGAACGGGAGCGAGAGCTTTCCCTGAGAGGCGAGGACGGCCGCTGCGATCAGCGCGGTCTCCCCGGGGAGCGGGACCCCGGCCGACTCGCCGCCGACGAGCAACGCGAGGAGGAGGTAGGCGAAACCGGACGCGGGCAGCGCCAGGAGAAGGACGGTGCTCATCGTGCGAGGTTAGACGGCGTGGCTACGATCGGCGCATGGCCTGGTACATCTGCCCGAACTGCAAGCACAGATCGGTCGACATCGACGGCGTCGAGGGCTTCTCGGAGCAGGCCCCAGCCTGTCGGCGCTGCGGCTTCGGTTTTCTCTTCGAGTTGCTGGACGACTACTACCCCGCGCCGACGACCGGCTTCGTGGTCTGCGACGCTGAAGGACGCATCCTCGCGCTCGGTCGGGGCGTCTTCGAGCTGACCGGCTACCGCGAGGAGGACGTCCTCGGCAAAGACGTGATGGATGCGTTCGCGCTGTCGGGGTACGAGGAGGGCAAGAACCCTGCCGAGCTCGCACGCGAATGGGGAGTCCGGCGCCTCGGCGAGGAGCTCGCCGCCCGCACGAGAAGCGGCCTCGAACAGCCGGTGATCGCCGACTTCTTCCCCGCCTACGACGAAGACGGCGGCCTCATGGTCGCACTCACTAGACGCGGCTGATGGTCCCGGGCCACGGGCCCGGGACTCGCGAAAAATGCTTCGCATTTTCCGCGACCAAAAGCACACCTACCGAGGAACGACGCTTAGACGGGCTCGCCCATGCCTGAGACGCGGGCCAGGTTTGGCTCGACAACCAGTGCAAGTCAGACGCGGCTAGAAGGACAGAGGCCGGTCAAGACGCAGTCCTCGCAGTGCGGGCGGCGCGCGAGGCAGACGCGTCGGCCGTGCCAGATCAGGAGGTGCGGGAACACGCCCCAGCGGGCGCGCGGGACGATCTTCATCAGATCGCGCTCGATCTTGACCGGGTCGTCGTGCCTCGTGAGTCCCAGCCGCTGGGAAAGCCGGCGGACGTGGGTGTCGACAACGATTCCCTGCGTGTGGCCGAGCTCGGACGCGACGACGTTCGCGGTCTTCCGCGCGACCCCGGGGAGGCGTGTCAGCTCCTCGAGCGTGCGCGGCACGTGGCCGTCGAACTCCTCGATCAGCATCTTCATCGTTCCGCGAAGCGATCTCGTCTTCTGGCGGAAGAAACCGGTCGGCCGGATGTCGTCCTCGAGCTCTTCGACCGGCACGGCAAGATAGTCCTCGGGCCGGCGGTACTTGCGGAACAGGGTCGGCGTGACACGGTTGACGTTCACGTCCGTCGTCTGCGCCGAGAGCATCACGGAGACAAGCAGCTCGAGCTCGTTTCGGAACGTGAGCGCAATCGTCGCGTCCTCGTGCTCGGCGAGGAGCCGCTCGACGATCGGGACGATTCGCGCCCGCTTCGGCCCGACGCGCTGTCGGGCCTCGGCGACGAAGCTACGCGCCACCGAGGCGCGGTCCCGCGCAGACGAGGTCGAGCGCGGGGCAGGTCGAGCACGCGTACTCGCTCGGCGTGGGCCGAAACTCGCCGGCCTGGATCGCGGCGATCGCCGACGAGAGCTCCCCCTCGAGGGCAGGCAGGTCATCTCGCGAGAACGTGCTCGCGACGAGCTCCTCCGGCTGCTCGAGAAACTGGTAGACGACCTCGACATTGTCCGAGCCGGCCCGCAGGCACGCGAGCGCGTAGACGAGCCGCTGGAGCCGATATTCGCGCTCGACGACCTCGGCCGGCGTGGCTCCGTCGAGCACGTTCGTCTTGTAGTCGACGACGAGCGCCCTACCCTCGGCCTCGTGGAAGACATCCAGGCGCCCATGCAGGAGGACGCCGTCCTGCTCGAACGCGAAGGAGCGCTCCACCGTTGCGCCCTCGAGCCCGGCGATCCGCTGTGCGACACCCGAGCGGCAGTAGTCCTGGACGAAGCCGCCGATCCGCGCGACCTCCTCGTCCGTTGCGGTCGGATACAGGGCCCGAACTGCTTCGCCCATATCCTCCGGCGGCCGTGGCGTAGTCAGGTCGAGCCCCTCGAGGAGCACGTGGGCCGCGTCGCCGATCTCGGTCGCAGCCAGCCCTCCCTCCCCGCCGCCTCGTGTCGGCTTCGTCTCGCGCAGGCCGACGATCCGCTCCGCGTAGAACCGGTACGAGCAGAGCTGGAAGAGAGCAAGCGCGCTGTACGAGAGGCGCCGGACGCGGTTCTCGGGCGCCTCGGGAACCGAGACGAGATCCGGAAGCTTCGGGGCATCGGCGATCGCAAGGCCTCCGTCCTCGACCGCGAAGAGCGCGAGCTGCGGCGCTTCGATGCAGGGCTCCACGGGAGCAGCGTCGGGCACCCCGCCGTCGAAGCGGTCGAGCCGCAGGATGAGCCTCGCGTCGTCGCGCTCGATCTCGACCGGCCCGTCTGCCGCGTCGTCGAGCTCCGTCGCCTCGAGCCTGCCGAGGACCCAGCCGATCGGGGTCGACTCGTCCCCTCCGCGCGCGGGGTCGATCGAGCCCGAGACGACGAGCCGGTCGATCGCCCGCGTCATGGCGACGTAGTAGAGGCGCCGGCGCTCGGCCTCCGCGGCTTCGGCCTCGACCTCCTTCACCTCCTGGTAGTCGGAGGTCGGCCGGCGAATCCCCGTCGACGGGTCCGCGACCCGGAAGCCGAGCCGCCCGTCCGGGAGACAGAGGATCTCGTCCGCGTCGCGGGACGCGCCGTGTCGGCCTGCGTCGGCGACGACGACGACCTTGAACTCGAGCCCCTTCGCGCCGTGAATCGTCAGCAGCCGGATGACGTCCGTGCCCTCCTCCTCGGCGACGGCCTCGAGCTCCGACGCGCCGACGGTGTCCTGCTCCCGGACGAAACGGACGAAGCCCTCGACGTCCGGGCCGCGCAGCTCCTCGTATGAGCGCGCGAGGCGGGCGAGCTTGCGCAGGTTCGCGTAGCGGCGCCGACCGTCCCACTGGGCGAGAACTGCGAGGTCGTAGTCGTGCTCCGTGAGCACCCGCTCGCAGAGGCGTTCCAGGGAAAGCCGCGGCGCCAGGCCCGCGAGCCGGTCGTAGCGCTGCTTGAAGGCGCTGAACAAGCGCGCGTCCCGCTCGGAGAGGCCCGAGGGCAATGAGCGCTCCACGCCGACGAAGAGCGGCCGGCGCTCGGCCGAACGGCGCAAGTGCATCAAGGCGTCGTTCGAGACGCCGACGAACGGCGAGGCGAGGACGGTCACGAGCGCCTCGTCGTCGTAGCGGTTGTGCAGCAGCCGCAGGTACGCGAGGAGGTCGACGACCTGCTGCTGGTGATAGTAGTCGCGGCCGGTCGCCCGGAACGTCGGCAGCCCGAGCTCACGGAGCGCCTGCTCGTAGATCCGCGCGTCGGTGCCCGCGGCGAAGAGGAGGACGATCTCGCCCGGAGTCGCCTCGCCGGAGTCGACAATCTCCTGCACGCGGGCTGCCACGTGCTTCGCCTCGGCTGCGCGCCAGTGCGTGCCGGTGTCCTTGTAGCTCGCCTTGTCGGTGACGAGCAGCTCGACGGCAGGGCCGAAAGCGGGGTCGGCGAAGCGCCCCGCCGCGGAGAGCGGCTGGAACGACTCGCCGAAGTCGTTCGAGAAGAGGTGGTTGATGACCTCGAGCACTTCGGGGCGGGAGCGGTAGTTCTCGGTCAGGGCGAGGACGCCGCCGGAGGCCTCGCGCCGCTCGCGGAAGACCTCGACGTCGGCGTGCCGGAAGCGGTAGATCGACTGGAACTCGTCCCCTACGAAGAAGAGGTCTTCGGTCGCGAGCAGATCCACCAGCTCGCACTGGAGCCGATTCGTGTCCTGGAACTCGTCCACGAGCACCGAGCGGAAGTGCCAGCTCTCCTGTTCGCGGATCGAAGGATGGTCGCGAAGCAGGTCGCGCGCGCCGAGCTGGAGGTCCTCGAAGTCGAGCGCGGACTCCCCCGCCTTCGCGGCGGCATACGCGTCGGCGAAGCGCCGGAGCAGGTCCTCGAGCAGGGCGCGGTCGCGGGCGGCAAGCTCGTCGAGGGCCGCCTGCTCCACTGCGCGGCGGGCCTCTTCGTAGCTTGCGAAGCGATCGCGCGGGCCGCCGCGTGCCGCCACGTCCGAGAGATCGAGTAGTCGCTCAGACGCAGGCGGGCGCTCGAGCAGCTCCAGAGCCCGCGCAGCGCTTGCCCGTGGCACGTCGGCCGCGTCGAGCCCGGCGGTGTCCTCGATCACGCACCGGGCCGCCTCGCGGAGCTCCTCGAGCCGAGCGTCGAGGCCCGGCCGCTCCGCGACCTCCAACACGAGGTCGCGCCCCGCGGAGCGCAAGGTCTCGTACACCCCGGTCAGCATCCTCCGCAGCCCGCGCGTGCCGTAGGTCGCGAGCAGGCGGATCCGCTCCCGGTCGCCCGAGGCGCAGAAGGCCCCGAGCGCCTGCTCGAAGGCCTCCCCCGCAAGCACCCGGGCCTGATTCTCGTCGAGGACACGGAAATGCGGGTCGACGCCGGCCTCGAACGGGTGCGCCTTCAACAACCGGTGACAGAACCCGTGGATCGTGGAGATCCAGGCGCCGTCGAGCTCGCGCGCGAGGTCGTACCGCGAGAGCTCGGCCAGCCGCTGCCGAATGCGACCGCGCAGCTCGCCGGCCGCCCGCTCGGTGTACGTGATCGCGAGCACGGAATCAATCGACAGGCCCCGGTCGCACACAGCCCGGACGAAGCGCTCGACGAGCACGGTCGTCTTGCCCGTGCCGGCACCAGCCGAGACGAAGACGAGCCCGGGCGCATCGATGGCCGCCAGCTGCTCGGCGTTCGGAGCGCGCGTCTCCTCGACGACGGTCACGACCTCGCCACCCGGCACATGGGAGCGAGCTGACACCACGTCGGGCACGGGAACCCGCCCTTCGGATCGTGCCGCACCTCGCCCGAACGGATCCCCTCGACGAAGCGGGCTGCGTGCTCTTTCGCGCGCTCGGTCTGGGCCCAGAACTCCTCTTCGTCCAGGTAGTCGCGCGGGGCGAAGCCGGGAACGTCCTCCTTCGCCTCGGCGCGGAGCAGGCCGCGTGCGTGCCGCTCGCCCGCGAGCGCCCGGTAGAGGCCTCCGAGCGGCTCGATGCCGACAAGATCGCGCAAGACGAGCATGTAGAGCGGAATCTGCAGGCGCAGCTCCGAGTCGATCTTCGCTGCCGAGTGCGCCGTCTTGCCCGACTTGTAGTCCTGGACGATCCCGCGCGCGCTGAACGGGTCGAGGTCGATCCGGTCGATCTTGCCGGCGAGCTGGAAGCCGTCGATTTGAAGACCGCGTTGCAGCTCGGGGGCCGAGCGGTCCGAGCCGAACGACACCTCGAAGCGCCGCGGCACGAGCGCGAGCGGCGACTCCGCCTCTTCGCGGATGAAGTGCTCCAGATCGCGCCAGAGTGTCTCTTCGAGCTCGCGCCGCTGGAGCTCGCCCAGCTCGATCCAGACGCCACCCTCGATTGCCTCCGCCAGGCACTCGCGGAGAAACTCCAGCCCCTCCTCGAGTCGCTCCGCGTCGATTCGCTCGACCCCGAGCCGCTTCGGCACCCCTGAGAAGAACTTGTAGAGCGTCTGGTGCGCGATCGACCCGCGCAGGCGAGCGTCGACCTCCCCGTCGATCGTCCGCGGACTGACGACCCGCTCGAGGAACCAGATGGACGAGCAGTCGGCGAACCCTTCGAGCTCGGTCACCGAGAACGACGTGCGCGCACGCAGCTCGTCCAGCAAGACCGGATCTGTGAGCTCGGTCGATCGCGAGAATGCCGAGCGGGCGCGCTCGAGGCGACGCTCCCAGCCGTTTGCACGGGCCAGCGCCACTGCCTCGTCGGCCTCGCCCGAGGCGAGCGCGCTCAGGGCGCGGAGCCGTTCGCGGTCGGTGGGAGCGTCGTCGAGGCGCCACGTGAGGGCCGCGAGCGGACGCCGAGTTGTCCAGCGATTGACGTCGTCGGTGTCGAACAGCACGCGCGCCTCGTCCCAGAACGGGCTCGGCTCCCGTGGCGAGCCCTCGTCGGTGGACGCCTCTCGCACGAGATAGAGGCGCTGCGACGGACGCGTGCACGCGGTGTAGAAGTAGAAACGCTCCCGCGAGACGGCATCGGGCTTTGTGAGCCGGGCCTGCCGGGAGCGCTCGTCGAGCGAGCGCCGCTCCTCGTCGCCGAGGAAGGGCGACCCTGGGGGCCGGCGCGGAAGGCTGCCCTCCTCGAGCCCGAGCAGGAACACGACCTCGGTACGCCGCGTCCGTGCTCGCAGGAGGTCGGTGACCGAGACACGGCCGACCTCGTCGCCGCGGCCCAAACGCAGCTCGGCCCGCTCGAGCGCGCCGAAGATCTCCTCTCGGGACAGGGCTCCGCCGAGGTCACGCCACTCCTGCAGCTCGTCGAGCAGCTCGGACACCGCACGGTGGGCGCGCAGGTCGAGCGCCGCGTTCTCGCCGACAGGAGGCGCCTCGAGGCCATACGCAGCCCGGACCATCGACCTCGCGAGGCCCCACACCGCGTCGAGCGCGCGAAGAGGCTGTCCGCGCAGCTTCAACGTCTCCTCGACAACGCGCTCGGGGTCGCTGACCGCGCGGCCTCGGAGCCGGCCCTCGAGATAGTCCACGTGTGCGCGTGTGAGGCCGGAGAACGGCGAGCGGAGGAACCCGTACAGGTCGTGCCGGCGGCCGCCAAGCCACTCGAAGCGCAGGAGCGAGAGGAGCGCCTGGCCGAACGCGGTCTTGCCGATTCGCACCCGCCCCTCGATCGCATAGGGGACGCCGAGAGCACCGAAGGCCGTCTCGACCTGGGCCCGCTGCCGGTCGAGGCTCGGACAGACGAGGAGGATCTCCTCCGGCTTCGTTCCGTTGCGCAGGAGGTCGAGGATCTCCTCGGCGACGAGCTCGAGGGTTCCGCGCGCGCCTGCGCCCTCGAGGAAGCGGATCGCTCCGTCGAGCGGCGGCCCAACCGGCGGCTGCTCGGCGAAGAGGTGGCGCTCGAGGTGTGCGAGTGGCGGCGGTGCCACCTCGCCATAGCGCGGGGGGAGCTCCTCGATGCGACCATCGGCGAGAGAGCTGAGGTCCTCCGACGTGCGCCGAAGCGACTCGAAGGGAGCCCGGTTGGGCTCGTACGGGAGTGAGACGGTAACTTCAGTTCGTCCCGCCAGGGCCTGGAGGAGTGCCCATTGGGCGCCAGTTAGGTCCTCGAACCCGTATGCGAACACCGGC
>JBGOSR010000027.1:0-16642 GCA_041476065.1 Gaiellaceae bacterium | reverse complement strand
CCCGTGGGCCCGCTGGTCAATTCACGCCAGCACGCGCGCGTGGGATCGATCGTCGGGCGCGCCGAGGCCGACGGCCTGCGTTGCGTGGCGAAGGGATCGTCAACGGCATCTACTTCAATCAGGGTCACGTCTGCTGCGCCGGCTCGCGCCTCTTCGCGCAGGAGTCGATCTACGAGCCGCTCGTGGAGAAGCTGAAGCGGCGCCTCGAGACGCTGCGCGTCGGTGACCCGCTCGACAAGAACACGGATGTCGGCGCGATCAACTCGAAGATGCAGCTCGACAAGATCGTGGAGCTCGTCGAGGCGGGCAAGGCGGAGGGCGCCGAGATCTACCAGCCGCCGTGCAACCTGCCGGAGAAGGGCTACTGGTTCGTGCCGACCGTGTTCACAAACGTTGCGCAGAGCTACCGCATCGCCCAGGAGGAGATCTTCGGCCCGGTTTTGTCGGTGCTCACCTTTCGCACACCGGACGAGGCGGTCGAGAAGGCGAACAACACGCCCTACGGGCTCTCAGCCGGCGTCTGGACCGAGAAGGGCTCGCGGATCCTCGCGATGGCGCAGCAACTGCGGGCCGGCGTGATCTGGGCGAACACCTACAACCGCTTCGACCCTGCCTCGCCCTTCGGCGGCTACAAGGAATCGGGCTTCGGCCGAGAGGGCGGGCGGCACGGGCTCGAGCCGTACCTGGAGTTCGATTGATCGCCACCCTCGTCGCTGCCTCGCTGCTAGTCGCGCAGCCGCAATTCCTCGTCCGCGGCGACTCCTACATCGGCACCTTCGCCGTGAAGCACGATGGAACCTTCGCCGGTCTTACCCGTGCGTTTGGCACTGCGACGGCACTTCGGCACGTGCCGACCGGATGTCGGGCGACATGGCCACGCATGGGCCTCAGCGCCGATCTCTACAACCTCGGCGCCGGCGGCCGCTGCAAGTACTTCCACCACGCGGTGCTCACCGGCAGTAGGTGGAAGACAGCGAATGGGCTGCGGATCGGCGATTCCTCGTCCAAGGCTCGCCGCCTGTTTCCGCGAGCGAGGAAGCATCGCGCATGGCTCTGGCTGATTTCGCGCACGTACGCGGTTGGCCCGTACCGCTACCCGGGCCTGGCGGCCCTGATCAGGGCCGGCCGGGTTGCAGCGCTTCGCGTCGAGTATCCCGCGGGCGGCGACTAGAGAATGCCGCGCCTCCCCGTCAAGAAGACGTACAAGCTCTACATTGGAGGCGAGTTCCCGCGTTCCGAGTCGGGCCGCACCTACGAGGCGCAGGGCGTGAACGTTGCCCGGGGCTCGAGGAAGGACGTCCGCGACGCGGTTCGGGCCGCCCGGGCCGCCTTCCCGAAATGGGCGGGGCTGACGGCCTACAACCGCGGCCAGGTCGTCTACCGGATCGCCGAGATGCTGGAGGCTCGCCGATCTGAGTTCGCGGCGCTCTGCACGGGGGCCGAGGAGGTCGAGCGCTCGATCGACCGTCTTGTCTGGTACGCAGGCTGGGCCGACAAGCTCGCGCAGGTGCTGGGCTCCTCGAACCCGGTCGCCGGCCCGTACTTCAACTTCACCGTGCCGGAGCCGACGGGCGTCGTCGGGATCGTGGCACCGGAGGAGCCGCCGCTCGCGGGGCTCGTCTCGCGGCTCGCCCCGGCCGTCGTCGGCGGGAACACGGTGATCGTGCTCGCGTCCGAGGGCTCACCGCTTGCCGCGGTCGAGCTCGCCGAAGTGCTGGCCACCTCGGACGTTCCAGGCGGTGTCGTCAACCTCCTGACGGGCTACCGCGAGGAGCTCGCGCCGATTCTCGCCGGGCACATGGACGTGAACGCGATCGACCTGGGGGCCGCAGACGGACAGATCGAGGAGCTCGAGCGCCTGGCCGCAGACAACGTAAAGCGGGTCGTGCGCGGGGCCCCCGACGATCAGAGCCCCTGGGAGATCGCCGCTTTTCTCGATTTCAAAACGGTCTGGCACCCGATTGGAGTCTAGGTAGCAACCACTAATATAGTACGGTAAATCGCGTAAGCGATATCAGACCCGGCCCCGATTCCCCTCCGGCCGCAGGCCACGAGGCTTGCTTAAGAAAATCAACGGAGGTGGGACTATGAAGCTTCGACGCACACTCATCACGGCGATCATCGCCGTCTTTGCGGCCACGCTCGCCGCTACAGGATCTGCGAGTCGCGTCATGGGCATCACGCCGACCGACAAGATCGCGTATACGAATCTCGATAAGCGCGATGCCGGGTTCGACGTGATGCTCGCAAGCATCGACGGCAAGAACGTCGCGAACATCACACACGACGGAACTGCTCGGAAGTACGTCGACCCGAACTGGTCGGCGAACGGGATGAAGGTTGCCTATACGGGCTACTACGCAAATGGCGGAGCCGACATCTACGTCGTCAACGCGAACGGCAAGGGCGCGGTGAACATCACCGGCCGGTCCGTCCACCCTGGAGTTCTCAACATCCACCCGACGTGGGCCCCGGACGGTTCGATCGTCTTTGCGAGTAACCGCGCCGGGCACTTCGAGCTCTACCGGATCGGCATTGCCGCGACGAACCGCCTCGTGCGGATGACGAAGACGGCAGCACCGATCCAGAATCTCGACCCCGACTACTCGGCTGACGGCAAGATGCTCGTCTTCTCGAGGGTTATGACGTCGGTCACGCCCGGCTTGGCCTCGCTCTACACCATGAGAGCGGTTCCATATGCCTCCGCGACGAAGCTGACCCCGCCCACCATGAGGCTGGGCGAACGCGGAGCTTCCTGGTCACCCAACGGACGGCAGATCGCGTTCTACACCGACCGAGGCGTCAACAGCGAGCTCTTCGTGATCAACCGGGACGGGAGCGGTCTGAGGCAGCTGACGTTCAACAAGACCGCAGACCGCGAGCCATCGTGGTCTCCGGACGGATCGACGCTGGTGTTCCTCAGCGATCGCAGCACCTACACCGAGCTCTGGATGACGTCTCTCGTCGGAATGAGCCCGGGGCCGCCGGTCGCGTGGCAGGTCACCTTCGACAAGCAGCTGAAGGGTGCCCCGGATTGGCAGCCGGCCACGCCGGTACCGGGATCCTGAGGTGAGCTGATTTCCCAGGCTCTTCTCGAGCTACCTCTACCCGGAGGCCCGCCACGAGGCGGGCCTCCGGCTTTCCGGCCTGCGCCGGGGGTTCGGGTTAGCATGGTCGTTCGATGACCGGCCAGCGCCGCTTGAGCCAGGCGATCTCCGAGGGCGACGGGATCTCGCTGATCGTCCCCGCTGCGGATGCTGAGTCCGCGCGCACCGCCGAGGCGCAGGGCGCCGAAGGAGTCGTCGTCGACCGGGAGCTCGCCGGCCTGCGCGAGGCCACCGGCCTGCCGATCCTCTGGCGCGCCGAGGGCTCACCTGCGGAGGCCCTTTCCCTGGGAGCCGATGCCTGCCTCGTCGCCGCCGAGGCGATCGACGAGGACGGCGACCGGGTCGAGCGGCGGTATTCCGAGGCGATCGACCTCGGGCTCGACTGCGTCGTCGAGGTGCGCGACCCCGACGAGCTCCAGCAGGCTCTCGACCTACTCGATCCGCAGATCTTCCTCCTCTCTCCGCAGAGAGGAGGCGGGAGAGAGGAAGCGCTCGAGCACGTGCTCGACCTGCTCCCGGATCTCCCGGCGGGAAAGCTTGCGATCGCCGACGTGGAGGTGACGAGCCCGGAGGAGGTCGAGGAGCTCGAGCGTGCTGGTGTGGACGCCGTGATCGTCGGCGTCCAGAGCATCGCCGGCCTGGTTCGTGCCGCCCCACCAGAAGTCTGAGCGAGCCGAGAACCGGTGGGGAGGCCCGCCGGTTGCGTTCGCTGCGATCCTGGCGCTTGCGGGCGCACTTCGCCTCGTCGGGATCCAGTACGCCCTTCCGTTTCCGCTCCTGAACCCGGACGAGCGCAACATCGTGCCGCGCGCGTGGTCGATGGTCCACGGCGGCGGCCTCGATCCCCACTGGTTCAACTATCCGAGCCTCGTCATGTACCTCCTGGCCCCCTTCCAGGCGTGGCAGGCCGAGCCCTCGTACCTCGCGGCGCGGTTGACGATGGTCGTGCTCGCGGTCGGCGGGGTCGCGGCCGCGTGGTGGCTCGGACAGCGTGCCTACGGGCCGGTGGCCGGCTTCGTCGCCGCGGCGACGACGGCGGTCGAGACGACGCACGTCGCCTACTCCCGGATGGCGGTGACGGACGTCCCGCTGACGCTCGGGGTGACGGTCGCGCTCGCGCTCATGATCTCGGGCCGGATCGAGCTCGCCGGGCTCGCGGTCGGCCTCGCGGCGAGCGCGAAGTACCCGGGCATCCTTCTCCTGGCGCCGCTCGTCGCCGCGGCCTGGGGCTTGTGGCGACGGCTTGCGATCGCAGGCGCGCTCGCCGTGCTCGGGTTCGCCGCGACGAGCCCGTTTGTCATCCTCCACTTCGGCCAGGCCGCGGGTGACGTGTGGCGGGTCCAGCAGGCCGCGCGTGCGGGCTGGCTCGGGTTCGAGCACGACCATGTGGCGCCGGTCCCCTTCGTCGCAAGGCTCTGGGACGGTCTCGGCCCGGCGCTCGTGATCGCCGCGGCGGGGCTCGCGCTCGCGCTCGCGCGCCGCCGGAAAGCGGATCTCGTGCTCGCCGTCTTCGTTCTCGTGTACTTCGCGAACCTGTTGACCCTCCACGCCCATTTCGACCGCTACGTGCTGCCGCTCGTGCCGGCGCTCGGCGCGCTCGCCGGCAGGCTCCGGGCTCTTGCGCCCGTGACGATCCTCATGCTGGTCGTTCCGCTGACGTGGGCGGTCCGGGACGCACGGGACCTGACCCGCACGGACGCGCGTGTCGTCGCTTACGGCTGGGTCGAGAAGAACCTGCCGCCCGGGGCGACGCTCGCGGCCGATCCATCGACGCCGGACTTCGCGGGCTTTCGCGTCGTTCCACTCGCGCTGCCGAGGCCGGGCGAGCCGACCGACCCCAACCGGGACCTCGGCCGCCTTCGGCAGCTCGGAGTCCGTTACGTCGTCGTCACCGGGGCAGTCGAAGATCGCGTTCTCGCCGCCGCCGGTGACTATCCGAGCGAAACGCGTTTCCTGAACGACCTCCGGAAGGAGACACGGGTCTACCCGGTGCGAGCCGGGGGGGAGCTGGCAGGCCCTTGGATCGAGATCTACCGGCTGTAATCTTGGTTGCAATGCGGAAGGCGATTCTCATGCTCTTCCCGCTTGCGGTGCTCGCTGCCGGGTGCTCTCACGACGGCACGGCTCCGACGGCGGCCGCGCCGCCCAAGCCTCCCACCTGCCCCGCAGCTTGGAAGGTGGGCTGGCAGCGCCTGGCAAACCGCGTCCAGGCACCCGTCTACTGCCCGTCGTGGATGCCGAGCCCGCTCGACGGGAAGATCGGCGGCGACTGGGACAACGGCGTCTCGGTCGACCCCGACCGGAGCTACCTCGTCAGCTTCCTCTGGCACGAGCCGCCGAGCCAGGACGTTCACGTCAACCTGCGCGGCTATCCGGGCCGCACCCGGATCCCGCGCTGCAACGCGGACACGGTCGTCGCGGGGCGCATGCTCAAGCGCACCGTGCCCTGCTTCAGCGACCCGCATCCGGTGCGCCACATCGCCGGCTTTGCCTTCACCCCCTACACGGTGAACCAGGGAGTCGACCAGTGGCACGTCCTCTACGCGTGGCACCGCCGGGGCACGCTGTACACGCTCAGCGAGCACGTCATCAAGCCCCTCACCTACCGGCAGGTCGTCCGGAATCTCGACCGGGCGGTCGCGGGGCTCGTCCTGATCGATCCGAAGGCCTGAGTTGCGCCTGACGAGGCGCGAGCTCCTGGCCGGGGGCGCCACGGCGGCTCTCGGTGCGGCCGGGATCTACGAGCTCGTCGACCGGCTCGGGCGCACGCCGACGCGGCGTCTGCCGACGGCCGACCGAGCGCCGGAGCAGCATCTCCTGCACGGGCTGCGCGTGATCGAGGACGAAGGAGTCGAGGTTGTCGTCCCGCCGCTTCATCACCAGCTCGTCACCGCGAGGTTGAAGGTCGAGCCGCGCCGCGCCGACCTGCGGGCCGCGCAGGCCGAGCTCGAGAACGCCCTCCTCGGTCTCGATCGCATGTTCGAGTCGAGCGCGCGCGGGCTCGGGGTCACGGTCGCCTGGGGGCTGCCCTACTTCCGCCGCTTCGTGCCGGGGCCGGCACAGCGGCACCTTCCGGTCGACCGGCGCGCCACGGCCTCCCCGCGCCGACCCGTGCGCTCGGTGATCGACGCGGTTCGTTTCCCGAGTGACCCGACCGACCTCGTCCTCGAGGAGAACGACGTCGCGATCCTGTTCCGCAGCGACGACCTGGAGCATGTGACCGGCGGCGCGAAGGCAGTCTTCGGCGAGCTCGGCGGGCTCTTCGACATGACGAGCATCCGGAAGGGGTTTGTGGCAGGCGGCTTCGACGGAGGCCTGAGCCTGCCGAAGCGGATGGCTGTCGCCGCCGGCGTGCCCGGGGCGGACCTGATCCCGGACACGGCGGAGCTCTTCCTCGGCTTCACGTCGACCCAGAAGGCGGGGCTTGGCCCGCTCGGGATCGCCAACTACGAGACGCTCGGGCTGGTCGACCTCGGGCCGAGCGGCTACTTCCGCTCGGGCACGAGCATGCACGTCTCGCACATCTACGAGAACGTCGAGGCCTGGTATCTCAACTTCGACTTCGGCGAGCGCGTGACGACGACGTTCAGTCCCGAGCGCAAAGTGAAGCCCGGGACGCAGACGGTTGCGCAGGACCCGAAGGACATCGCCGACTCGGGCCGAGTCGTGGCCGACTTCGAGCGCTTCGGGGCGATCGGGCACAGCGCTGCGATCCAGACGACCTCGCGGCTCCAGCGCGACGTAGTCGCGGAGGACGGCACCGTGTATCGGAAAGGCACCGCGATTCCGCAGCGGGCGGACTTCAACACGCTCGACAACCCGTTCTTCTGGAGCGCGAGCCCGGAGCGAGACGCGCAACAGCAGGGGTCCGCAGCCGGTGTGCACTTCGTCGTCTTCAACCCGACGAGCGACGACTTCCATCGCAACCGGCTCGCGATGGACGGCGTCCTCCCGGACGGGACGAAGCTGCCGCTCGAGCCGCGCGCGCGGGGCCAGGGCCTGAACTCCGTGCTCCAGGCGACGCACCGCCAGAACTTCCTCGTGCCGCCGCGGAGGCGGCGCTCGTTCCCGCTGGCCGAGCTCTTGACCTAGCCGAAAAAGGCCTTGGCCACGGAGTACCAGTCCTCGGGGACGGTCTTCAGCTCGGCCGTCGCCTCGGCGAGCGACACTTCGACGATGTTGTCACCCTGGAGCGCGGTCATCAGACCGAAGCGCTCCTCGTGGACGAGGTCTGCGGCCTTCAAGCCGTAGCGGGTGGCGAGGACGCGGTCGCGCGCCGTGGGGGTCCCTCCTCGCTGGACGTGGCCGAGCACGGTCACCCGCGTCTCGAACCCCGTTCGCGCTTCGATCTCGCGCGCAAGCTCGTGTCCGACGCCGCCCAGGCGGACATGTCCGAACTCGTCGGCCGCCGTCTCCTGCGCCACCTGCCGTCGCTCGCCGGAGTCGTACGTGAGCTCGTAGCCCTCGCTGACGACGACGATCGAGAAGGTCTTCCCTCGCCGGTGTCGGTTCTGGATCTCGGTGCAGGCCTGCTCGACGGTGACCGGCTGCTCGGGGATGAGGATGACGTCCGCGCCGCCTGCGATCCCGCTCATGACGGCGATCCAGCCGGTGTGCCTGCCCATCACCTCGACGACCATGACCCGATTGTGCGACTCCGCGGTCGTGTGGAGCCTGTCGATCGCCTCGGTGCAGATCGAGACGGCGGTGTCGAAGCCGAAGGTGTAGTCGGTCGCGCCGAGGTCGTTGTCGATCGTCTTCGGGACCCCGACGACGGGGAACTGCTGCTCCTCGTAGAGCCGAGCCGCGACGCCGAGCGTGTCCTCCCCGCCGATCGCCACGAGCGCGCCGAGGCGCTCGCCCTCGAAGTTGGAGAGAACCCGTTCGACGCCGCCGTCGAGCTTGAACGGATTCGTGCGCGAGGTCCCGAGGATCGTCCCACCGCGCGGCAGGAGGCCTGAGACCTCGCTCGGGCCGAGGGGTGTGAACAGCCCGTCGACCAGCCCGCGCCAACCGGCCCGCACGCCCACGACCTCGTAGCCGTGCTGGTGGCAGCGGCGCGTGACCGCGCGGATGACCGCGTTCAATCCGGGGCAGTCGCCCCCGCCCGTCAGCATTGCGACGCGCTTGGTCACCGCGAAAAGTCTCTCAGTTTCGCGGGGCTATCATTGAAACCGCGCGCCGAAGTGGCGGAATTGGCAGACGCGCTGGACTCAAAATCCAGTGGGGCTTGCGCCCCGTGTGGGTTCGATTCCCACCTTCGGCATCGACGGCGCTACGGGTTCGGGCTTGAAAGCGCCGTCAAATCCCTCGATACTTGCTCGGTTGCGGGCCGACGCCTCGTTGTGGCCGTCGCTCCGCCGTACGTGCAACCGGGTGACGGAGGAGGAGGCGCAGGTGAACAGAGTTGGATTTCTTCTATTAGTGGCGACGGGCGCAGGTGTGCTCGCGTTCGCGGCCGCAGGCTGCGGAGGTAAGAGCGGCGGCGGGGGAGGCGGCGGAGCGACCGCTCTTCCGGCTGCCTCGTGCGGGGCAATCAGGTATGGCGGATCGGGCAAGCCCGACCTGCTGATCGCTTCGGACCTTCCGCTGCAGGGCTCGAACCGCTCGCTGACGACCGAGATGGCCGACGCGGTCGAGTTCATCCTCAAGCAGCACAACTACAAGGCCGGCGGCAAGAACATCGGCTACCAGTCCTGCGACGACTCGACCGCGCAGGCAGGCAGCTGGGATTCCGCCAAGTGCTCGGCGAACGCTCGCTCGTATGCGAACGACGAGTCCGTGGTCGGCATCGTGGGGACGTTCAACTCGGGCTGTGCGAAGCTCGAGATCCCCGTCGCAAACCGGGCCCCGAAGGGGCCGCTCGCAATGGTCAGTCCCGCGAACACGTATCCCGGGTTGACGATCAGCGGGCCGGGCACCGAGTCGGGGGAGCCTGACAACTACTACCCGACGGGCGTTCGCAACTACGCCCGCGTCGTGTGGAACGACCAGTTCCAGGGCGCCGCGGACGCGGAGTTCGCCAAGAGCATCGGCCTGAAGAAGGTGTACGTCCTGACCGACAAGGAGACGTACGGCAACGGCATCGCGACGCTCTTCCAGACCTATGCGAAGAAGCTCGGCATCGCGACACTGCCGGGCAGTCCGCAGGCTTGGGACAAGAAGGCGTCGAGCTACGAAGCGGTTGCGTCGAAGATCAAGAGCTCCGGGGCAGACGCGGTCTTCCTCGGCGGGATCGTCTGCAACAACGGAGGCAAGCTGGTCAAGGACCTCCGCACGGCCCTGGGAACGGGCGTGACGATCTTCGGGCCCGACGGCTGGACGCCGATCTCGGCCACGATCGACGGAGCCGGTCAGGCCTCCGAAGGCATGTACATCACGCAGCCGGGCATCCCTTCGGATCAACTGAAGGGCGCCGGCAAGAAGTTCGTGGCCGACTTCACCGCGCAGATCGGCCATGCTCCTGATCCGTATACGAACTACGCGGCTCAGGCTGCCGACGTGCTCCTCACCGCGATCGATAAGGCGAGCGGCGACCGTAGCAAGGTCGCGTCGAACCTGTTCAACCTCGACGTGACGAACGGCATTCTCGGCGACTTCAAGATCGACGAGAACGGCGACACCACGCTCGGCACGGTCAGCGTCTGGCAGATCAAGAACCAGAAGCCGACGTTCGTGAAGCTGATCACCCCTGAACTGAGCTTCGTAAAGGGCTAGAAGGACGATCAGAGACGTCTAGGCTGGGGGAGGACATTGTCCTCCCCCAGCGCGTCCTAGGAGGCTGACAGTGTCCACCGACCAGGCCAGGATCCGATTCGCACCGGCCTTCCGGCCGAGCCCGCTCACGGCTCTGGGCGCGTTCTTCGTCGCGATCGTCCTCCTTTGGCTCGGCGTCAACTTCGTCAAGACTCCCTCCGAGTTCTACGGCCTCTTCCTGATCGGCTTGACGAACGGGGCCGTCTACGGTCTCGTCGCGCTCGGCTACTCGCTCGTCTACGGAATCCTCGAGCTGATCAACTTCGCCCACGGCGACGTCTTCATGCTCGGCGGCCTGCTCGTGGCCACGCTCACGGCCTCCTGGGGCCTCACCGGCGACTCGGCGGCGATCCTCTGGCCACTGATCCTCCTCATGCTCGTGATCACGATGGTGTTCTGCTCGACGATCAACGTGGCGATCGAGCTCGTCGCCTATCGCCGCCTACGGAATGCGCCCCGACTGGCGCCGCTGATCACCGCGATCGGCATGTCGTTCATCTTGCAGAACATCGGGCTCGTCTGGAAAGGCGCGCGCCCCACGTCGGTGCCGGACATCCTCCCGAGAGGCGACGTGTTCAGTATCGGAGGGATCGCCTACACGTGGAACAAGCTCATCGTCCTGCTCTTCACGATCCCCGTGTTGCTCCTCCTCATCTGGCTGGTTCAGCAGACCAAGCAGGGAAAGGCCATGCGCGCGACCGCTCAGGACCGGGAGGCTGCCGCGATGATGGGCATCAACGTCAACCGGACGATCTCCTTCACCTTTCTGATCGCCGGGGGTCTGGCGGGTGCGGCAGGGCTGCTCTACGCCCTCTACTTCACGAACGTGCGCTACGACGAGGGCTTCCGTGTCGGCCTGATCGCGTTCACGGCGGCAGTGCTGGGAGGGATCGGCAACCTGCCGGGCGCTGTGCTCGGCTCACTCGTGATCGCGATGATCGAGTCGTTCAACAACGGCCTCAACTGGTCGACGCCGGGCAGCGACTGGTCGCAGTCGATCATCTTCAGCATCCTCATCCTCATCCTCGTCTTCCGCCCCGAGGGCCTCCTCGGCGAGCGGACACCCGAGGGCGCCTAGCAGAATGGGCGACCGCTTCCGGACCTGGCTCGCCGCTCACCGGGGCTTCGAGCAGGAGACGCGACGCAGGGCCAAGCGCGCGCTCATCTTCGGCGTCCCGGGCTTCCTGATCCTCGCCGTCTCTGGCTCGGCGTCCTTCGGGCTCGTCTGGCTGACGGCCGTCGCGCTCGCGCTCTACGTTCCGGCCTGGAGCACGATCAGGCGCGGGAGCTGGGTCGTCGTCGGCGGCGTCCTCCTGCTGGCCGCGATGTATCCGTTCTACCAGGCGAACCTGTTCCAGCTCCCGATCTTCGGGGAGTTCCCGAGCGTGGACACAGGCGTGACGATGCTGATCTTCATCATGATGGCGCTCGGCCTGAACATCGTCGTCGGCTATGCCGGGCTGCTCGACCTGGGCTACGTCGCCTTCTACGCGATGGGTGCGTACACGGCCGCGTGGTTTGCCTCGCAGCACTTCAGCGGAAACTCGATCCACCTCGGCTCCGTCGGCATCAATCCCAACACGGCGGGCATCCACATCTCGATCTGGATCGTCCTCTTCATCGCGGCGATCTTCACCTCGATGGTCGGCGTGATCATCGGCTTTCCGACGCTCCGGCTGCGCGGCGACTACCTCGCGATCGTCACCCTCGGATTCGGCGAGATCATGCCCCAGATCGCGAGGAACGGCGACAACCTCTTCGGCCAGAACATCACGAACGGACCGCAGGGGATCAACCCGATCGACCCCCCGGGATTCGGGAACAGCCTGCACAGCGCGGTCGGATTACCTTCCGACTACCTGACGTTCAATGCGACGTTCCTCGGGACGACGGTCTCCAGCGTCCAGCTCTTCTTCTGGACCGCGCTCGTGCTCGTTTTGTTCACGGTCTTCTGCAGCGTCAGGCTGCGCGACTCACGCCTCGGCCGCGCGTGGATCGCGATCCGCGAGGACGAGACGGCCGCAGCCGCGATGGGCGTGCCCCTCATGCGGACGAAGACGTGGGCGTACGCGGCTGGAGCATTCTTCGGCGGGATCGCCGGCGCGTACTACGCGAGCTTCAAGAGCGGCACCTTCCCCGACGACTTCTTCTTCAACATCTCGATCTTCATCCTCTGCATGGTCATCCTGGGCGGGATGGGCAACATCTGGGGCGTGATCCTCGGCGGGGGATTCCTCGCCTACCTGAACCAGGAGGGCCTCGGGAACATCGGAGGCTGGCTCAACCAGCACTTCAGCGGGCAGAGCACGTCGTCCAACCACTGGTTCACGATCTGGAGCCAGGACATCGACGTGCCCCTCTACCAGTTCGGGATCTTCGGGGCGATCCTCGTCCTCGTTATGCTCTTCAAGCCGGAGGGTCTGATTCCGAGCTCGCGCCGGAAGGCCGAGTTCCACGAGGGTGTCGCCGACACCCCCCTCTACGACACGCAGCATGAGTGATCTCCTCGTAGTAGACGGTCTGCGGAAGGAGTTCGGCGGGCTCGTCGCGGTCAACGGCGTCGACTTCACGATTCCGGAGCGGACGATCGTCAGCCTGATCGGGCCCAACGGCGCGGGCAAGACGACCTTCTTCAACATGCTGACCGGGGTCTACAAGCCGACGGCTGGGCGGATCGTCTTCGACGAGCACGACGTCACCGCCAAGCCGCCACACGCGATCACGCAGCGCGGCATCGGCCGGACCTTCCAGAACATCCGGCTGTTCCAGAACATGACTGCGCTCGAGAACACGCTCGTCGGCATGCACTGCCGGTTGTCCGGGGGGATCGTGCGCAGCGTCCTGCGAACGCCGGGGCTGAAGCGGGAGGAGCGAGAGGCTCACAAGAGAGCCGTCGAGCTCCTCGAGTTCTCGGGCCTCCGGGGGCGTGACGACGAGTTCGCGCGCAACCTCTCCTACGGGGACCAGCGGCGGCTCGAGGTCGCACGGGCCCTCGCGACCCAGCCCAAGCTCCTGCTCCTGGACGAGCCGACCGCGGGTATGAACCCTCAGGAGACGGGGGAGTTCACGAGCTTCGTCTCGAAGCTGCGCGACGAGGAGAAGTTGACGATCCTCCTGATCGAGCACGATATGCGCGTGGTGATGGGGATCTCGGACCGCGTGACCGTGCTCGACTACGGCGAGAAGATCGCCGAGGGCACACCGCAGGAAGTGCAGCGCGACGAGCGCGTGATCGAGGCCTACCTCGGCTCGGGAGCAGTGGCCGGATGAGCGTCCCCGGGAAGCTGATCCTCGAGCTCAAGGACGTGCACACGTTCTACGGCTCGATCGAGGCGCTGAAAGGGATCTCGATCGAGGTCCACGAGGGCGAGATCGTGACGCTGATCGGGGCGAACGGAGCGGGGAAGTCGACGACGCTGCGCTCGATCAACGGCCTCAACCATCCGCGCCAGGGCACGATCCATTTTCAGGGCGAGGACATCACCGACGAGGCTCCCCACAACGTGGTGAAGATGGGGATCAGCCAGTCGCCGGAGGGCCGTCGGCTCTTCCCGCGGATGAGCGTGATCGAGAACCTCCAGATGGGCGCGTTCCAACGGGCCGACCGCTCCGGCGTCAAGGAAGGGATGGACCGTGTGTTCTCGCTCTTCCCGCGGCTCGCCGAGCGCAAGCACCAGAAGGCGGGCACGCTCTCGGGCGGAGAACAGCAGATGTGCGCGATCGGGCGGGCGCTGATGGCCGAGCCGAAGCTGCTCATGCTCGACGAGCCCTCGATGGGGCTCGCGCCGATCTTCGTCGAGAAGATCTTCGAGATCGTCCGCGAGATCAACGAGCAGAGAACGCCGATCCTGCTCGTCGAGCAGAACGCGCTCATGGCGCTCCACACGGCGAACCGCGGTTACGTCATGGAGACCGGCCACATCGTCCTGGCCGACGACGCGAAGGCCCTGAGCGAGAACGAGCAGGTCAAGAAGACCTACCTCGGCGTGGACTAACGCGCTTCGGCGGACAGTCCCTCGGTAGGGACAGTCCCTCGGCTACCCGGGCGGTGCTCGGAGAGGAAAGTACGGCGGCGAGAGCAGGTAGCCGATCCGCGGCTGCCGGTCGGCGCGGCCGTGCGCCATGGCGAGCGCAGCGCCGATTCCGTGCGTTGGGACAAACCCGAGTTGTCGTGCGGCGGCGGCGTCCCGGCAGCCCGCGATCAGCACGGCTCCCAGGCGCCCGATAGCGGGCTGACATGCGGACCACTCCTGGAACGGCAGAAGGGGGTGACACGAGCGTCCCGCGCGATAGGCGTCGATCGCGCGGGTGTCCGTGGCGGCAGCCCGCTCCGCCTGCACGAGCTCGTCGGGCTCGCGCGCCCCGCTCGAACGGACGGCGTGGAAGAGGGCCCGGTAGGGCTGCTGGATCGGATGCGGAAAGCGGCGGCGGAAGCGGCTGAGAAGGATCGCCGTCCCGCCTTCGACGAGGGGGAACTCATCCCGCCAGAGCCGAAGCGCAAGGCCCAGGCCGAGGTAGGCCACAAGCGCTGGGTTCGGCGCCTCCCGCGGCAGGTGCGGCGTCACGTGAGGGATCCCGATGCAGATGGCGTCGAGCCGTTCGTCGAGAACCGCGGACTTCGAGTCGACTCCCCGAAGCAGAGCCTCGGCGTGGGCGACCGACGCTGGGCCCGCGAACACTGCGAGCGCCGAGAGCTCACTCGGGAGACGGCGAAAGACGCCCCGCCGAACCGCGCCCGGCAGAAGGCCGAAGAGCCCGCGGAGCGGGAAGTTGGCGATCCGGTCGACCGCCTCGCGGTCGTGGGGATAGCCGTGGAGAACGCCGCCGAGAGCCGGAGTGTTCAGGGTCAGGGAGACGCCGATCAGCGGCACGCGCGCGGCCAGTGCACGCTCGAGCTCGACTGCGAGCCTCCAGCCGCCGGACGCGGAGGTCTCGAGCAGGGAGTACGCGTCGGCTGCTCGCAGAGCTTCCGGGCTGCTCGCGGCCAGGAGCGTTGCGGCCCCGCCGTTGAGGACGGTCTCCGCGGCGCTGACGGGGACGACGATGTCCGTCTCGGCGAGCGCGGGATGCACGCGTAGGGCGCGCCGGCCGTCCTCGCCGACCTCGACGAGGTCCGGCCTCTCGGCGTCGTGCACCTCGACGCGGCCGTGGAAGCGTCGAGCGAACTCGGGGTGGACGAGCAGCTCGAGCTCTCGGTGGCCGGGTCGCCGGGCAAGCCCTCCCGCGACGAGCAGCGTCTGCTTCTCGAGCGGGGCGCCGGCGCGGTCGAGCTCGATCATCGTCGCGGCGATCGCGGTCCGGCGAGGGTCGTTGGGCGAGCCCGGGATCGGCAGGGCCGGCGGCTCGACGACGATCGTCGCGCGGCCCCCCCGGGGCACGAGCGCATCGAGCGGCTGCCCGGCGAGCGGGAAGCGGAGCGCGTCGCGAACCGCGGCGGCAATGTCGGCGATCGGCTTGACGGGGGGAGGCGGCGCGAGCACGACGGCGTCCTCGCCTGCGTCCACCACGGCGAGCCGCGAGCCGTAGGGCAAAGGCAGGCGGGTCAAGCCAGCATGAGCCCGTAGACGCGGCCGGTGTGCGTGAACCCGTAGCTCTCGTAGAGCTGATGCGCCTCGGCCCGTTGGTGGCCCGACGCGAGGACGAGGCAATGGCAGCCCCGCTCGCGTGCGGCCTCGACGCAGGCGTCGAGTAGTTCCCGGGCCGCGCCCCGCCTGCGGAAGGCCGGATCGACATAGAGATCGGGCACCCACGCCTCGGGGGTCGTCCAGTTCAGGCGAGGGCGGAACAAGAGGCTCACCGCGCCGGCGATCTTCCCGTCGAGCTCGGCGACGAAGACCTCCGCATCGCTTGCCTCCAGGTGAGCATCGAAGACTCCGGTCTGGTCGGCCGGATCGCTCGCCACCTGGGGCCGGCCGAGACTCGCCATCAGGGCCAGTACGGCCTCTGCGTCGCCTGGCTTGGCCCTGCGGACCATTACGGGATCGAGCGGTAGAGCCGAAGGAAGGTACGGCGGAAGCCGCGGGCCGGCCAGAACCTGGACGCGAGCAGGTTCGTCTCCCGCCAGTCGGTCAGGACGACCGGATACCCCTTCTCGCGGGCCCAATCGAGACCTGCCTCTGTCAGGGCTAGGCCCGCTCCGAGGCCGCGAGCTTCGGGGATCGTCGCCGCAAACCCGAGCAATGCGGCGCCTTCGGGGCGCGCGAGGCTGCTGTGCATGCTGGATTTCTCAGCCGGAACCATGACCAGCGACCCGAGTGGCTGCCCCTCGCGCTCGGCGATGAATGTTGCGACTTCGGGGTCCGCGAGCTCTTCGACGTACTCGGCGCGCAGCTCCTCGCCGGTCGGCATCGGATGGCTCCCGAAGACAGGCGACCGCCCCTGGTGGTCGGGTAGTACCGCGCCGTGAGCCATCGCCGTCTCCAGGTCCGCCGCCCCCGCCCGGCGCACCTCGATGTCTGCCGGGAGCGAATCGTCCGGGTCAGGTGTCTCCTGGATTCCCATTGCGTGCTGGGCTCCGAACGAGAGCCGGAACCATGCATCGACGAGGGCCTGGTCGGTGGCCGGGACCATTGCGTAATGCCGGGGCCGACCCTCATCGACCCAGTTCGCGGCGGCCACGCCGTAGAGGTCGCGGACGATCTCGGGTTCCTTGACGGCATGCCCCGCAAGCTCGACCCAGACGTTGGCGCCCCAGATCGCGTCGTCGCGTCGGACGCCCAGGAGATAGCCCACGACCTCTCCGGCGCGGGTTGCGACCATACCCGAAGCCGCTTCGCCCT
>JBGOSR010000026.1:0-16832 GCA_041476065.1 Gaiellaceae bacterium | reverse complement strand
TCAGGCTGCTCGCCGTTCGAAACGCCCCGGTCACGGGCACGTAACAGTTCGGACACAACCACGCCCCCGGGCTCCTATTTCAGCCGCCGCAAGAGATTCGACCGAGGGACGAACACGAGGCGGCCTTGCTTGCCGACCGCATACGAGTAGTACAGCCCCGGTGGCTCGAGATCCGCGAGGACGGGGCCGTGACTGGGCCTCAGCATCCGGGTAGCGCCGTCAGCTAGCCGCATCAGCATGATCGTCTTGGTGCGTCGCAGCACTGCGATCCCCGTGCTTTCGTCGAAGTCCACGAGCGTGTAGCCGGCGGGAAGGGGCCGCGATACCTCGCGGACGCCCGTTGCTACGTCGTACTGCTCGAGAAGAGCAAGTCGCGAAACGACGAGGTGGCCACTGTCGAGACGAGCGGCGCTGACGTCATCCGGCGTGAACGGGAACGTGCGCACGACGGTGCCCTGCGCGTTGAGCACCGCTACCTGGTCAGATTCACGGATCGCGATCAGCCCGTCGGCGACCGAGTCGACCGGCGCAGCATGAGCGCCGCGCCCAAGGGTTGCGCAAATGCGTGCTGTCGATGTGTCGCCCTCCGCGCAGTCTTCGTTGCCACCGCCGATCTGGACGAGCCGGGAGTCGTCGTTGTAGACGAGCAGGGTGCCGTCGCCGATCAGGTGGTAGTTCCACGGCCCGCCCTCGTCAGCATTGAACGAACCCTCGGGGCTTACGGTCTTTGCGCGCCGCGCAGCGAGCGTCGCCGATTCGAGCCTGACGTCGCAGTAGTTCCCGCACCCGAGAATCTCGGCCCAGGCAACCCGCGGGCCGGCGAGCGCCACGCCGTACATCGCTCCAACGCCGCCTTCACCACAAGGCGCAGGCACTCCGGGAGAAACGCGCAGGATCGCCTTCTTCCCCGGTGTCCAGACGGCGATGTGGTCGCAGTCAGTCGCCGTAGCCCACCGAACGAATGCGACGCGGCGCCCATCAGCCGAGAGATCTGTGATCGCGGTGCTGGTCTGGACAACGTGGGCGCCGATGACCCGTTCGGTCGGCGGGATAGGACGCGCCGGCGGCAGAACCGGCGGGAGACGGGTCCAACCTACGATGGAGTTGGTGCCCGAGCTCGTCACGCGACGCAGCCCACGTCCGTTGAGACCGACGGTCCAGATCTGGTCGGGGTCGTTACCGGCGTGTGCCGTCAGAATGAGTTGGCGTCCGTCGGGCGACCAGGCTATCCCTGACCCGCCGGTAAGCCCGGGTGAGACACGCAGGGCCAGCCTCCTCAGATGCCGACCGCTGACGCCGACGATTGCAACGCGCGGGGTCTCGCTGTTACCTGCGTCCGCGAAAGCGAGCCGCCTCGCGTCGGGCGACCAGGCGAACGTCGTGGCGCGCGGACCGACGAGGCGGCGGTGCCGACCGTCCACGTCGACGACGTACAGGCCGTTCTTCTTCTGCCGGGAACCTTCGTAACTCAGGTACGCGATCCAGCGGCCGTCGGGTGACCAGACCGGCCGACTCCCCATCGCGCCCCGGTGCACGACCTCGCGTCGGGTTCCGGACAGGGGCTGGACGACAATGGCTTGGGCATCCGCGAAGACGAGCGTGCTCCCGTCCGGAGACCAGTCCGGATTGGAACCTGAGGTCAGGCGACGGCTTCCCCGGCCTGCCGTCCCGACGATCGAGATCCGCCGATCGGCTTCGAAGGCAAGCAGCGTGCCGTCCTGCGATAGGGCCGGTGTAGCGCCTCGCATCACCCGACGGAAGCCGGTCCCGTCTGCCCGCGATGCGAAAATCGACGTGGAACCACCGGTCTGGCGGACCGCGTAGGCGATCGTGCTCCCGTCATGAGACATGGCCACCGCTTCGACGCCGCGGCTGCGCGAGAGCAGCGGGGTCAGGCGCGAGCCGTCCGAGCGAACGCTGTACGGGCGCATTTCGGGGCAACCGCAGCCGGTCTTGTTGCCGTCGCGATCGCTCCCGAGCACGATCCAGTAGCGGCCTGTCTGAGCCGACCTCCCTGCGGCTGGGCCGGACAGGCCACCGCCCACGAACGCGACGAGCGGTACAGCGACGAGCGCCGCCATGAGTGCGCGGTGGAACATCCGACGAATCAGCACGGATGCGCTCACGAGCCGCCGCCGAGCGGTTGCAAGAGCTCTGCCCGCGGGACGAAGACGACGCGGCCGCCGCCGTCCTCCGTCGTGTACGAGTAGTACAGGCCGGGTTGCTCCAGATCGGCGAGCACAGGCCCCTGGCCGGGCGTGAGCGTCAATGAGGCGTCGTCGCCGAGTCGCAGTAAGATGACCGACTCTGTCCGGCGGAATACTGCGATTCCGTTATCGACGTCCGTGAGCTCGTAGCCGGCGGGAAGCGGCCGGGACAGCTCCTGGGCGCCTGTCGCCACGTCGTAGCTCTCGATCGTGTACGAGCGAGCGACGACGAGGCGGCCGCCGTCGAGCCGAGCGGAGTAGACGTCCGCCGGCGCGAACGGGAAGCTCCTGACGAGCGCACCGTGGTTGTCGAGCACCGCCACCGCGGCGTGCGTGCGGACCGCGATCAGCGCTCCGGAAACGGAATCGACGGGCGCCGCTTGTCGTCCCTTCCGGAGCGTAAGGCAGACAAGTTCGCCGCATTTCCTGGCGCCTGCGCCGATCTGAACGAGCCACGTCGGGTGCGACGACTCGTCGTTGAAGACGATCAGATCGCCGTCACCACGGAGGTGATCGACGTCGCGGGACTGGCACGACCCGCCGTAGACCTCTCCCACGTTGACGGCGCGTGGGGCGGGATCGGCGAGCGTGGCTGACATGAGCGCGAACCCGCAGCTGTCTTCGCCGCCCGAGGTCGACACCCACGCCGCCCGTGCGCCGGCGAGCGCGAGTGACGTGATCGCGCCGTCCCAGCGAGGGCACGGCGCGGGGAATTTTCCAAGGCGGATGAGATCGCTGCCCGGAGCCCAGGCGACGACGTGCTCGCAGTCGGTCATTCCCGGGCGAACGGCGAAGGTGACGCGGGACCCGTCGGCCGAAAGCGCTGAGATGGGACTGCTCGTTGCGACGGTCCTCGCGTCGAGCACATGCTCGGTGGGTGGGATCGGCGGAGCCGGCGGGAGAACCGGTGCGAGGCGCGTCCAGCCAACGGGAGAATTCGAACCTTCGCTCGTCAACCGACGCAGCCCTTGCCCATCGCTGCCGACGACCCAGATCTGAAGCGGATCGCCGGCGCTTCCGCCAAAGGCGATGCGGGATGAATCCGGTGACCACGTCAGTCCGACCGACGAGACTCCCACGCCCAGGTGCAGTCGTCTCAATCCCCGCCCGTCGGCGCGAGCCACGGCAAGGTCGCTGGACCCGCCAGTGCCGAGGGCGAACGCCAGGCGCTTGCCGTCGGTTGACCAGACGACAGGGCCCTCCGCCTGGGCCGAGATCTTGCGGTTCTTGCCGCTCGGCAGGATGTAGTCCAAGGTCGAGCCGACCTCGAAGGCGAGCCCGCGGCCGTCCGGTGACCACCCGAATGTCGGTTCGTCGCCGCCTCCGTTGAGTACGTCGCCTGCCCCGAGGACGACGCGGTGGCGGCGCTTGCCGTTCGGCCGCACGACGGTCAAGCCGTTCTTGCGCGAGTCGTTTTCGACGTTGAAGTAGGCGATCCACCGTCCGCTCGGGGACCACTTGGGCTGATAGAGCTCCTGGTTGTCGTCTTCGTTCTTCCCAATTCGCACGATCACGCGCGCCCGACCTCGCAGCGGCTGTACGACGATCGCGTAACGCCCACCTCCGTAGACGTCCTTCGCGATCGATCGCACGAACACGAGCGCCTTTCCGTCCGGTGCCCAGTCGAAGGCCTTGTCGTCTTGCGATGTCAGCCGCCTGAGCCCGTGCCCGTCGATGCCGACGATCCAGATCCCCCGACTCGTCGTGAACGCGAGCAACCTGCCGTCGGGCGAGAACGCCGGGTCGAGCCCTTTCCGAACCAGTCGATGGAAGCCGCTACCGTCGGCTCGCGAGAGGTAGATCCCTGCCGGCACGTAGCGCTCGGGATCGGCTACGTACGCGATCGTGCTGCCGTCGCGCGAGACCGCCACCGGCGCGAACCAACGGCCGGGTGGAAACAGCGGAGAGAGGCGCGAGCCGTCCTCGCCGACGCTGTACATCCGCGCCTTGCCGTCGCGGTCGCTGCTGAGCAGGATCCAGTTCTCGTTCACGCCGGCTCGTGCCGGTGCGGCCGAGGCCGTGCCGCCGGCTTTCACGAAGCTGAGCAAGAGTGCTGCGACAAGCCCTACGAGCAGGAGGCGAAATCTCAACAGGCGAAACCTCTCTTTCCTGGTGGCCCATCCTCCTGCCACTCGGAAACGCCTCCGTCACGAGTTCGTAACGGTCCTGTAACAGAGGCTAGAGCCGCAGAGTGAAGCGGCTGCCCTCGCCTAGCTCGCTCCAGACCTCGATCTCGCCGCCCAGCAGGCGCGCGTTCTCGTGCGCAATCGCCAGCCCGAGGCCGGTTCCGCCGCCAGAGCGGGCCGCATCGGCCTTGTAGAAGCGCTCGAAGAGATGGGGCAGGTGCTCGGGCGGAATCCCCGGCCCGTCGTCGACGACCTCCACCAAGGCGCCCTCGCCGTCGCGGGCGACCCGGACTGCAACGTCCTCGCCGCCGTGCTCGAGAGCGTTCCCGACGAGGTTCGAGACAATGCCCTCGAGCCGGCGCGGGTCGCTGTCGATCACCACGTCGTCTGCGTCGAGGCGAACCCGGCCGTCCCACCCCCGCGCGTGTACGGCCGCCGCGACAAGCGCTCCAAGATCGACTGTTTCCTCCTGGATGCTCTCGCGGCCGGCGTCGAAGCGGGAAATCTCCATCAGGTTCTCGACGAGCCGCCGCAGGCGCCCCACGTCGGCGATCAGCAACTCGGCGGGACGCCGGGACTCGACCGGCATCCGTTCGAGATGCTCGGCAAGGAGCGAGGCCTCGCCGACGAGGGCCGTCAAGGGGGTGCGCAGCTCGTGGGCGACGTCCGCGGTGAAGCGACGCTCGCGGGCCTGAGCGGCCGACAACGCCGAGATCTTCGCCTCGAGCGCCGCCGCCATCTCGTTGAAGGACTGCGCCCAGCTCCCGAACTCGTCCTGGCCTTCGACCGGCAGCCGTGTCTCGAGCAGCCCCTCGGCGAGGGAGCGCGCCGCGTCGCTCGCGCGCGCGACGGGTCGTAGCGTGCTGCGCGCGAGCAGGGCGCCGAGGAACGCGGCGACCAGCATCAGGATCCCGACCCCCACGAGCAGGATGCTTCGGAGCTGCGCGAGCTCGTGGCGGAGGGGCTGCTCCGAGAAGAAGTAGTAGAGCTCCGTGTCGCGCCCGGCAGGCCCACCGACAACGACATAGTGGGTGCCCGCCACTGTCTTGCGCGTGTAGCCGAGCTGGCCCTGACCGACGATCCGCCGCAGGCCCCCCGGTACCTGCCGCACGCTGAAGGAGAAGTTCGACGAGAAGGGGCGGCCACGGTAGACGCCGGCCGTGCCGAAATCGCCGCGACGCAGATAGGCGGCGAGCAGTGCGTCCGGGCCTTTGCTCCCCAGGTAGTTAGGGGCGATCACGATGTTTCGGCGCGATTGGCTGACCGCTGTGTCGACCGAGTCCGCCAGAAGGTTGTGCCGCACCACGAAGTACGACCCCAGGGCGAGCGCAGCAGCGGAGGCGCCCACCGCGAGCGTGAATGCGATCGTCAGCCTGCGGCGGAGACCTCCCGACGAGATCCGCCCGGGCATCAGTCGCGATTGAGGCGGTAGCCGACGCCGCGCACGGTATGGATCAACTTCGGCTGCTTCGGGTCGTCCTCGATCTTGGCCCGCAGCCTCTGGACCGCCACGTCGACGAGGCGCGAGTCGCCGAGGTAGTCGTAGTTCCAGACGAGCTCGAGCAGCAGCTCGCGGGTGAAGACCTGCTTCGGCCGCCGGGCCAGCTCGAGGAGGAGGCGGAACTCCGTCGCGGTGAGCGGCACCTCCTCCCCTCGTCGCCGGACGGTGAACGAGCCCGGATCAATCTCGAGCTCGGCGATGGCGATCGTGCCCTCCGACGGCCCGGCCGTGGAGCGGCGAAACACGGCCTTGATCCTCGCAATGAGCTCGGGCAGCTCGAACGGCTTCGTGACGTAGTCGTCGGCGCCGAGCTCGAGCCCGACGACGACGTCGTGCAACTCGCTCCGCGCGGTCAACATGACGATCGGCGTCTGGTTTTCGCGGCGGATCTCCTTGCAGACCTCGAAGCCGTCGAGAGAGGGCAGCATCACATCGAGGAGGACGAGATCGAACGGGCTTTGCCGGAAGCGAATGAGCGCGTCGCGCCCGTCCCCCGTCGCCGTCACCCGAAACCCGGCCTGCTCGAGGCCGAGAGTCGCGATCTCGCGGATGGAGGCGTCGTCCTCCACGAGCAGGAGGTGCTCGTCCACCGGGACAAAGCCTATGGCCCAGCCGCGATGTCGTTCTGTAGAAGCTCCGGACGGTGGTTACGGGAAAACGCGGATGCGGCGGACGCGCCCCCGGGGGAACCTACCGTGGATGGGCTTCGCGATTGCCGGATTGTCTACTTCGCCGACGCTGCAGGCGTTCAGCGCGGAGCTCGCCACCGAGCTCGAGCGCGCGGGCTTCGAGCGCGGCTCGAACGGCGGAGAGCCGGAGCTCGTCCTCAACCTCGTCGATCCCGTGAACGCGAAGCCGTTCCGGCGTCATTCGCGCGGGACCTTTGTCGCCGCCCTCCACGAGCGGGCGACCGAGCCGGACGACATGCTCGCCGCGACCTACCCCCTGCTCGTGCGCGCGCTCGCCAACGTCGTCCTCTGCTACGTGCCCGACCGCGGAGTGTGGTTCACGACGATGGAACGGGGGTCGTACGCGGTCGAGACGGACCGACCGGAGGAGCTTGCCGCGCGCGTCGTCGAGCGGCTCGCGCCCCTGGCGCGGTCGCGGCTCGTGATCGACAACGAGTTTCGCACCGACCTCGAGCCAGAGCTGTGGCGGGGAGACGAGCTGACGGAGGAGATCCGGCACGCCGGGGAGCGCCTCGGCGAGCTCGACCTCCTGCCAGCGCCGTTTCCGATCGAGACGCTGCTCGACGAGCGCGACCTGAGGCACGTCAAGCGCCTCTACGGCGTCGGCGGCCTGTCGTACGGGAACCTCTCGGCGCGCAAGGACGAGCAGCGGTTCTGGATGAGCGCGAGCGGCGTCGACAAGGCCCACCTCGAGGTGCCTGGACGAGACATCCTCCTCGTCTCGGACTACGACGCCGAGCACGGACGGATCGTCCTCAGCGTGCCCCCGGACGTCGAACCGCGCCGCGTCTCGGTGGATGCGATCGAGCATTGGATGATCTACCAGGCTCATCCCGACGTCGGTGCGATCCTCCATGTACACGCATGGATGGAGGGCATCGCCGCGACCGAGACGAACTACCCCTGCGGCACCGAGGAGCTCGCGCGCGACGTAGCTGGACTCCTGGCGGAAGAGCCGGATCCGAGCCAGGCCGTGATCGGCCTTCGAAACCACGGCATCACCGCCACCGGGGAGAGCCTCACGGAGATCCTCGACCGCATCGAGCCGAGGATCATCCGCCAAGTGCCGATGACCTGACGGCAGGGCTTGTCGGCTCAGTGCGGGATCGTCCCCCGGAGTGGCGGCAAGCGCCCGCACAAGACATGAAGGCCACGCCTACGTGAAGATGATCTGGCCGCCCGCCGCCTGCTCGTAGAACTCGCCGACGCTGATGATGCCCTCGACCTGCGGGACGAAGTCGGCCATCGTCAGCCCGAACATGTCCACCGTCGCCTTGCACGCGTACAGGCGCACGCCTGAGTCGGCGACGAGCTCGATGAACTCCGGGATCGGCGGGATGTCGATCTTCTCCATCTGCCGTTGCATCATCTTCGTGGCGAGCGCGGAGAAGCCGGGAAGGGCACCGAGCCAGGTCGGCATGTGCATCCCGGGGTTGCCCACGGTCGCCACCTTGATCTTCTCGAAGCGGTCCTTGCGAATCGCGTCGAGGCCGAAGAACGTGAAGAAGAGGTCGGCTTCGATCCCTTCCATGCGGGCTCCGTTGGCCATGATCAAAGCGGGGTAGATGCCCTCGAGCGAGCCTTTCGAGACGACGATCGCGACCTTCTCGAGCGTCTTTGGCTCAGACAACGCGAGCTCTGGGTGGTCAAGCGTGTACGTGTTCATCTCCACTCCTTCCTAGATGCAGCCCTGGGGCTTGGGGATGCCGCCGATCTTGGCGGCGAGCTTCGCCGGGCCCTTGGGAAACAGCTCGTAGAGCTCCTTGACAGGAACGCCGGACTCCTTTCCGAGTGCTCGGATCGAAGGCGCGGCGCCGGTGGCAAGGAAGCGCTCGCGCATGAACTTGACGACCAGCCAGTGGCGGGCGGTCAGGTCTGCGATCCCGTTCTCGGCTGCGAGCTCTGCGGCGATCTCCTCGTTCCACTGCTCGGGGACCGTCATGAAACCCTCGGCGTCGAGGTCGACGCTCGTCTCGGCGATCATGGTTGCGGTCATCTCGTCCTCCTTCTAGGTCACGTGGGCCGGGAGCTGCTTCTTGCCGGCGGTGGGCATCGTCGTCCCGAGCCCGGGGATCTCCCGGCCCGGCAGCAGCGCGTGCCAGTAGACCCACTGGAACATGAGCTTGCCGAGGTGGTTGAGCCGCGACTCGCGCAGGAGCGGCAGCCCGACGGCGGTCGGAAAATGGCCGGTGAGCGGCTCGGTCTCGTAGTTGAAATCGATCAGCAGGGCCTTGTGGAAGCCGGTCTCGATGAAGCAGTTGGCATGCCCGTCGTAGCCCGAGTCGAGCTCCTCGCCGGCCAAGAACCGAGCGATGTTCTCGGCGATCACCTCACCCTCGAAGTGCGTGACCGAGCCTGCTTTGGAGATCGGGAGGTCGGTCGCGTCGCCCAGGGCGAAGACATTCGGGTTCGTCGTCGACTGGAGCGTCCTCTTGTCCGTCGGGACGAAGCCAAGCGCGTCGCCGAGCCCAGGCGAGCGCTCGATGAAAGCGGAGCCGCCGTGGAGCGGCACCGTCACGAGGAGGTCGAAGTCGAGGGCGCGCTGATCGTACGAGACGAGCTTGCCGCCGACCGCGTCGACTTCCCCCGCGTTGAAATCGGTCACGAGCTCTATGTCCTTCTCGGCGAGCAGGCCGGCCAAGTGCTTCGATGCGACCGGCTTCGTGAAAGCGCCGTCGAGCGGTGTCGAGTAGACGAGCTCCACGCGGTCCCTGATGCCGCGCTCGCGGAAGTACCAGTCGGCGAGGAAGGCGAATTCGAGGGGCGCTACCGGGCACTTGATCGGCATGTCGACGAGGTTGACGAGGACTCGCCCACCGTCGAAGCGCTCGAGCGCGGCGTGCAGCGCCTGCGCTCCGTCCGGGGTGTAGAAGGTGAAGGCGCGCTCGTTCCAGCCGGGCCCGGTCAGGCCTTCGGTCTCCTCCGGCTGCAGACGCGAGCCGGAGGCGACGACAAGGACGTCGTACGGCAGGACCTTGCCGTCATCGAGCAGCACCTCGTTGCGCTCGGTCCAGACGGCGTCCACCTCGCTCTCGTGGAAGACGATCCCGGCGCGAAGCTGTCGGCGTCGCGGCCGGACGATCTCGTCGAGCGTCGTCAGCCCGAACGGAAGGAAGAGCAGGCCGGGCTGGTAGACGTGCCGGTCGTCGCGGTCGACGACGTGGATCTCAGCCTCGTCTGCGTCGAAACGGCGGCGCAGGCGGTTGGCGGTCATCGTCCCGCCGGTCCCCCCGCCGAGGATGACGATCTGCTTTCGCTGCATGGACAAAGCTTGGCGACCGTTGCCCTCGCGGGGATCGGGGCATCCGCGGAACCGTGTACGGACAACTACGCTCGCGGGTCAGCGTCGATGCGGATGCGCCGTCGAAGACCGTCGACGACGATTCGCCGAGATGACGCCCGCCTCGATCACGCGTGCCCGCCAGGGGCGAGCGCTTCCGCGCCGACCCGGGCTCCTCGAGCTGTACCAGACCGAGTGGTGCCCAGCCTCCGCGCGCGTACGCGAGCGCCTCACCGAGCTCGGACTCGACTACGTCGTGCGACAGGTGCCCGTCGAGCGCAAAGCGCGCCACCAGCTGCTGCGTGAAACCGGCTCCGACACGATTCCGTCGCTCGTGCTGGAGGACGGATCGGCCGTGACCGGCGAGGAGCCGATCAACTCGTATCTGGATCAGCACTTCGACGAGCCGCCGGAGGCGGAGGCACACCGGCTGAAGGCTGCGAAGGCCCACCGCCGCCAACTGGAAGAGGAATGCGAATGGCTGCAACGAGCTACACGCTGAGCGGGACGACAGCGCGCGGATTCGACGAGACCGTCGCCCGCGTGCGCGACGAGCTGAAGGCCGAGGGCTTCGGTGTTCTCTGTGAGATCGACGTCCAGGAGACCATGAGGGAAAAGCTGGGCCTGGAGCTTGAGCCCTACCTGATTCTCGGCGCCTGCAACCCGCCGCTCGCTCACCAGGCACTCGAAGCCGAGCCGGATCTGGGCGTGCTCTTGCCCTGCAACGTTGTCGTCTACGAGCTCGGCGGTCAGACTCGAGTCTCGGCGATCGATGCCGAGCGCATGCTTTCGATCGTCGGCAGCGACAGACTCGCCGGCGTCGCGGGTGAGGTGCGCAGCCGGCTGGGCGCAGTAGTCGAACGCGTTTGCACCCATCCGTAGTCGTCCACATCGAGACCCAGCGACCTCGCGGATGCCCTCTGCCGCCAATGAGGCGACGCTTCAAGCATGTCGCCTTCTCAGATCGAGCTCTCGTCCGAGCTGCGCCCCGCGCTGGGCGGCCGCGAGGCGCTCCTGGAGGCGGATCGCTGCCTTGAATGCGGCGGCGCTCACGCCGCGGCGCCATGCGTCGTCGCGTGTCCCGCCGAGATCGACGTCCCGGGGTTCGTCGGAGCGCTCGCGGCGGCCGATCCCGAACTCGCCGCCCGCACGATCTTTGCCGAGAACCTGCTCGGCGCGACCTGCTCCCGCGTCTGTCCAGTCGAGGTCCTCTGCGAGGGGGCGTGTGTCCTCCTCAGCGAGGGCCAGCGCCCTGTCGAGGTTGCGCGCCTTCAGCGCGTCGCGACCGATTGGGCGCTCGCCCATGAGCTCGACCCCAGGGAGAGGCGGCCGCGTACCGGTCGTCGATTCGCCGTCATCGGCGCCGGGCCCGCCGGCCTCGCCTCCGCCGGTGAGCTCGCAGCGAGCGGGCACGACGTCACCGTCTTCGACGAGCGGGCCGAGGTCGGCGGCCTCGCCCGGTTCGCCATCGCTCCCTACCGACTCGAGCACAAGCCGCTGCCGGCGGAGGCGCGGATGCTCGAACGTCTCGGTGTCGCGTTCCAACTCGACACCGCGATCGACTCGCCGGCCGCGCTGCGGACGCTCGAAGCCGAGTACGACGCAATCGTGCTCGCGGTCGGGCTTGGCGAGGACTCCGAGATCGATTGTCCCGGTGACCACCTCGAGGGAATCTTGCAGTCGCTCGAGTTCATCGAAGCATTGAAGTCGGGCCAGACACTTGCCGTCGGGCCGAACGTCGTCGTCGTTGGCGGAGGGAACACCGCGGTCGACGTCGCACGCGAGGCGCTGCGGCTCGGCGCCGAGCAGGCCACGATCGTCTACCGGCGGGGCGAAGCCGAGATGCCCGCCTACCCACACGAAGTCGAAGAGGCGCGGGAAGAGGGAGTCGAGGTCCGGTTCCTCGCCGCTCCCACCCGTTTCTTCGGTTACCGGCAGGTCGAGGCCGTCGAGTGCAGGCAGCTCCGCCTCGGCGAACCGGACGAAAGTGGGCGTCGCCGTCCTGTGGAGATTCCGGGCACGGAGTTCCTCCTGCCCGCGGAGACCGTGGTGCTCGCAATCGGCCAGCAGCCCAGGAGGGAGCTCTTCTCCTGGATCGAGGGCCTCGTGCTCGACGGCAGTCGCGTCGAGGTCGATCCGGCGACCGGCAGGACAGGCAACCCGAAGTACTACGCGGCGGGCGACCTCACCGGCGGCGCAACCGTCGTCGACGCCGTACGCGGCGCGAAGATCGTCGCGCGGGCGCTGGAGGTCGAGCCGTGATCGAGATTCGCTGGCACGGTCGGGCGGGGCAAGGCGCGAAGACCGCCTCGCAGCTGCTCGCGGCCGCCGCGATGGACACCGGCCGGCACGTCCAGGCCTTCCCCGACTACGGCCCTGAGCGAAGTGGCGCTCCGATGCGGGCGTACACGCGAATCGACACGGCAAGGATCAGGCGTCGCTACGGGATCACAGAGCCTGACGTCGTCGTCGTGCTCGACGAGTCGCTGCTAGTCGAGGCGAGCCCGACCGAAGGGTTGAGGGAGCACGGCCTCTTGCTCGTAAACACGGAGCAAGAGCTCGAAGGCGCGATGTGCGTCCCGGCAACGAGGCTGGCCGAGAACGGCGCCGGCTACGTGAACACGGTCATGCTCGGCGCGGTCGCAGCCGCGCTCGGTGAGCCGCCGCTGGAGGCGGTGCTGGCGGCCGCGGCCGCGAAGGGTGTCGCGATCGCGGACGTCGAGGCCGGGTATCACGCCGTCGAGGAGCTGCAATGCCTGACCTGAAAGCTTGGGTGGACCGGGCCGAAGCGCCGCGCGTTCGCACCAGCGGCTGGCGCACGAGCGGCAGGCCGGCGGCCGATCTCGAGCTCTGCGTCGATTGCCTGCTTTGCTGGCTGTACTGCCCGGACTCGGCGGTGCGACTCGAGGGGACTTCCTTTGCGGGCTTCGATCTGGACGTCTGCAAGGGCTGCGAGATCTGCGTCGAGATCTGTCCTACGCACGCAATCGGGATGGAGGCCGAATGACCATGCTCCTTTCACCTGCGCTGCTGACCGGCTCCGAGGCGGTCGCTCAGGCGATGCGCCAGATCGATCCGGACGTCGTTCCGGTCTATCCGATCACTCCCCAGACGCCCATGATCGAGACCTTCGCGAAGATGGTCGCGAACGGCGAGGCTCGAGCCGAGCTCGTCGACGTCGAGTCGGAGCACTCCGCGATGAGCGCCGCCGTCGGGGCTGCGCTGGCCGGCGCGCGCACGATGACCGCCACGTCGTCCCAGGGCCTGGCGCTCATGGCCGAGGTCGTCTACATCGCGGCCTCGATGCGAGCGCCGATCGTGATGTTGGTCGGCAACCGGGCGCTCTCGGGCCCGATCAACATCCATTGCGACCACTCTGACTCGATGCTCGTTCGGGATTCAGGCTGCGTGCAACTCTTTGCAGAAGACGCGCAAGAGGCGTATGAGCTGACGGTGCTCGCACCGCGGCTCGCTGAGCGAGGCGACATCCTCCTTCCGGTCCTGGTCTGTCAGGACGGCTTCAACGTCACGCACACCTCAGAGCCGGTCGCGCTGCTGGAGGACGTCGCCGTCCGCGACTGGGTCGGCGAGTACGAGATCCCGCACGCGCTCCTGACGGCCGGCGTCACAACCCACGGGCCGTTCTCGATGCCCGACACCTACTTCGAGCTGAAGGTCGGGCAGGCACGCGCCCTCGAGGCAGCGCTGCCGGCCTTAGAGGAGCTCAGTGCCGAGTTGGCGTCGCTGACCGGCCGGCGCCTGGAAGCGCTGGACGCCTATCGGCTGGAGGACGCTGCGACTGCGATCGTCGTCATGGGATCGAGCGCCGGAACCGTGAAAGACGTCGTCGACGAGCTGCGGGCAGACGGGCAGCGGGTCGGCGTGCTCGCGGTTCGCTCGTTCCGGCCCTTCCCGAGTCAGGCGGTACGCGAAATGCTCGGGTGGGTGGACGACGTCCATGTCCTCGACCGAGCGCTCTCTCCGGGTGGCGCAGCGCCGCTCTACGGGGAGATCGCCGCCGCCGTGTACGGCTCGTTCGATGTGCGGCTGCACGGACACGTCTACGGCCTCGGTGGCCGCGACCTCCTGCCGGAGCACGTTCGCACCGTCTTCGACGGCACCGCGCCCGACTATCTGGGACTGCAATGGCGCGTCTGAAAACACTCGTCCGCAACGAAGCAGGCGTCCCCCCGCTCGCCGGCGGCCACTCTCTTTGCCAGGGCTGCGGGATCCCGCTCGTCGTTCGCACTGTGCTCGACTCGATCAAGACACCTAAGGTCGTCATCAACGCGACCGGCTGCCTCGAGGTGGCGACGACGCGCTATCCGACGACCGCGTGGAACGTGCCCTGGCTCCACGTAGCGTTCGAGAACGCCGCCGCCGCGGCCTCCGGCGTCGAGAGCGCGTATCGCGCCCTGCGCAAGCGGGGCCGGCTCGACGAGGAGCTGACGTTCGTCGTGTTCGCGGGCGACGGCGGCACGTACGACATCGGGCTCCAGGCCCTCTCCGGGGCGCTCGAGCGCGGTCACCGCTTCGTCTTCGTCTGCTACGACAACGAGGCCTACATGAACACCGGCATCCAGCGCTCCAGCGCGACGCCCTTTGGCGCGAGCACGACGACGAGCCCGGCCGGGCTCGAGAGCTTCGGCAAGGCGCAGGGGCGTAAAGACATGACCGCGATCGCGGCCGCTCACCGGATCCCGTACGTCGCCCAGGCCTCCGGCTCGTTCTGGCACGACCTCAGCGTCAAGTCGGAGAAAGCGGCCGCGGCCGACGGGCCCGCCTTCCTGAACGTGCTCAGCGATTGCCCGCTCGGCTGGGGGCACGAGGCACGCCTCGGGCCGCGGATCGGCCGGCTCGCGGTCGAGACTCGCTTCTGGCCGCTCTACGAGGTCGTCGACGGTCGCTACCGGCTCACGCACGACGTTCCCCGGCCCAAGCCGGTCGAGGAGTGGCTGCGCTCGCAGACCCGCTTCCGCCACCTCTTCAAGCCCGGGAGCGAGCAGCTCGTCGAGGAGATCCAGCGGCAAGTGGACGAGGACTGGACCGCCCTCCTCTCGCGGACGGGCTAGGAGAACCTCCGCTCGAAACCGACCGCCGTGAGGATCCGCTCCTCGCCGTCACGAAGAGGCTTCCACGAGTGGATTGTCCCCCGTCCCCGGAGAGCGACCGCCTCGCCGGGCCGAAACCGGAGGCGGGCCGGCTCCGGGTTGCCCGACAGGTGGGCGACGAGCGCCGATCCTCCCGACCCGTCAGCGGGCGGCCTGTGCTCGAGCACGAGATGGAAGACGATCTCGTAGTCGCGCGCGTCGAGGTGCGTGCGGACATGCGATCCGGCCGGCTCGTACAGGTAGACGGCCTCATACGTCGGGACGATCGGGAACCCGACCGCTTCGCCGACCGCTTCCCGCAGTTGGCGGCTGACTGCGAGCCCTGCCAGTGCGTCGCCCGCTCCGGCCGCGGCTCTGCGTCCCGGCTCGGTCCGGTCTGGAGCAAGCTCGCGGGCCTCGGCGACGAGCCGCTCCAGGATCGAGTCGCCCGCGAACGGCAGACGACCCATCGGCGTTACGCCGCTGCCGTACAGGCGGTCTGCGGCAGCCACGAGCGCGAACCAGACGCCCGCGTCGGGTCCGGTTGGAGGCTCGTCATCCGGAGCAAGGCGACGAACGGCGATAGCGACGGCGTCCGCGACTGCCTGGCGCCGAGCGTCGTCTTCTTCTGCGAACCGGACGAGCCAATCCTCGAGCGCCTCGGACCCGCTTTCCCCGACACGTTCGAGAACCTCGTCGATCCACTCGCTTGACTCGGTTTCCACCGGCTACGAACATAACGATCTCATCCACGAAGGAGGCGGAAGATGACGGACGAGCACTCGCCCCAGGAGCAGCCCGAGACCGAGCGCGAGGAAACGCTCTCAGATCTCGACATCAGCACCGACGAAGCCGAGAAGGTCAAAGGTGGCAGGGCCTCCGATCCGTGCGAGGGCGGCGAGCTCCGCTAGCCGCCGGTCGAAGAGAAATGCTGGTAGTCGGGCGTCCCTCGCCAGCGGCCGCCCCATTGCCACCCCACGGCGGCGAACGATCCAACGAGCACTCCTCCGCGCACCGCCATGCCCGGCCGTGCCCTTGACCGGTTGAGATACGCCTTGCCCGCGCGCGGATGGACCCGGCCGCTCTCCAGGTACGGGTTCTCGACCGGGTTGACGTCGACCGCCTGACCGTACGCGTGGGTCGACCACCGCCGCGGGCCTGGGCCGACGGCATAGCGGCAGTTGAACGCGGCCGTGTTGTCGGCGGCAAGCGAGCGCTCGTCGTTCCCGCCGTAGACGTCGATGGGGCGCATCCTCCGGATCGGGAACCGCGCCCGGTAGAGGCGCCTGAAGACGACGACGACGTCCTGCACGGCGCTCGCGTTGACGACGAGCGCGCCGGTGTGCGCCTCCCCGTCGAAGCCCCAGTAGGTCATCCGAACGCGACGGAGCGCGGAGGGCGCCACGGGGCAGCCCGAATGCCATGAGTGGGGAAGCTGGGCCTTCGTCATTTGCGACACGGTGTGCGCGAACGGCGGCGCCTGAACTGCGAGCAGGGCGAGAAGGGCGAAGCTCATCGGTCGTCGAGACTAGTCTGAACGGTCGAATGCGGAAGGCGATTCTGCTCCTGGCCGTTCTGGCCCTGCTTCCGGCCGCCGCCGCCACGGGCGAGGATGCCGCACTCGCGGACTGTCCCTCCACCCTGGCCAACCAGCTGGCCTCGACCGGGTCGGCGTCCCAGCTCCTCACGGTCGTCTCGCTGCGAAACAGCTCGACGAGCGGGATGCTTCGGGCCTGGGAGAAGCGTGGCGAGTGCTGGGTGCAGATCGACGGGCCCTGGCCCGCCTGGCTCGGGCAGCGGGGAATCTCGGAGCACAAGCGCGAGGGCGACCGGACGACGCCGAGCGGCGCGTTCGGGTTCCAGCACGTGATGTACGGCCTCGGGCCAAATCCCGGCGTCCGCTACCGCTATCACCGCATCGTCTGCGGCGACTGGTGGG